>JAMOPC010000164.1 GCA_027064845.1 Desulfurococcales archaeon
TAGTAGTAATAACTTCTGGTTTTAGTGAGGTAGGAAATGTAGAGGCAGAGAAAAAACTCGTAGAAATAGCTCGTAAATATGGAATGAGAGTTCTAGGACCAAATATCTTCGGAATAGCTTATACCCCGGCTAAACTAAACGCTACTTTTGGTCCCAACGAGGTATTAGAAGGACCTATAGCCTTCATTTCTCAGAGTGGAGCTCTTGGTATAGCATTAATGGGATGGACGGTTATGGAGGAGATAGGAGTATCAGCGATTGTTAGCATGGGTAACATGGCTGATATAGATGTAGTGGATGTATCCAAATACTTATCCGAGGACCCGAATACTAAGGTAATAACTATTTATCTTGAGGGACTAAAGCCCGGGAGCGGTAGAAGATTTGTTGAAGAAATGAAGAAAGTAACATTGAAGAAACCAGTAATAGTCATCAAAGCTGGGAGAAGCAAGAGAGGAGCTATGGCTGCAGCAAGCCACACAGGCAGTTTGGCGGGAAGCGACCAACTATATAGTGCAGCCTTCAAGCAGGCAGGTATTATTAGAGCATTAACCACGGAGGAAATGTTTGATTGGGCAAGAGCATTTGCTGCTCAACCCATACCCAAGGGTGAGAACACAATTATTATAACAAATGGTGGCGGAGTAGGAGTTTTAGCAACCGATGCCGCTGAGGAACAGGGTGTTAAACTATTAGAGCCAAGTCCTGAGTTGAAAGAGAAATTGAGGAAGACAATGCCTTGGTTTGGAAGCCCCAAGAACCCAGTGGACTTGACTGGCCAAGCAGTTACTGAGAATTATATAGAAGCCTTAAAAGTAGCATATGAGTCCGAAGAAGTAGATAACATAATCTTGTTATACTGTAGAACAGCTATCCTAGATCCAATAGAACTAGCTAAAGCAATCATCAAAGTACACAACATGTATAGGAACAAGTGTAAGCCATTAGTAGCTGGGTTTGTTGGTGGAAAAGACACATTTGAAGCAATAAGACTCCTAAACAGAGAAGGCGTCCCAGCATATCCAAGTGCAGAAAGAGCAGTAATAAGCCTAGCAAAAATGTTGGAGTATATGAGATATTTAAAGAAAGCTAAGAAACAATAAATATTTCTTAAGGTACACTATTCTTTATCCTAATTATCTTATCCTTGTTCCTGGCTTAACAGGCTCCATGACTGTTAGGAGAACAGGTTTTTCTTCACTATCAGCTGCTAGCAACATGCCTTCACTAAGCAATCCAAAGATCCTTTTAGGTTTGAGGTTAGCCACTACAATAATATATTTATCCTTTAAATCCTCGGGGCTGTACCACTCCCCAAGACCTGCTATTATTTGACGTGTCCCAAGCTTTCCTAAATCGACTACAAGTCGCAGTAATTTTTTACTACCCTTAACTTTCTCGGCTTCCTTAACATATCCTACACGTAGGTCTATTTTCATGAATTCCTCATAAGATACATAGTTTTGATTCAAAATATTCACACCTCGGATTCCTATCTAAGTTTCTCATATTTATATGATAACCTACATAACGCATTATTTAATATACATTTTATCGTTGGTGATTTAGTAATGGTGTCAAAAAGCCTTTATAACGCTATACTCGTTAGACCCGGCGAATTCATGGTTCGCCGAGGGTCTGTTATCAGGAGCTTTATGCTTAGCAGGTTGAGAGAGAGTATTATTAAGACCTTAGAGAAGAGAAAACACGGTTTTAAAACAGTCAATATTCTTGAAGACACTAGAATAATAATTTATTCAGAAAAAATTTCTGAAGAACTCCTATATGATATTGTTAGAATATTTGGTATATCCAGTATTAGTCCTGTAAAAGTATTAGATTATAATCTGGATCTTATTATTGATACTTTGTCTAAGTTTATTGAAGAAGATAAGCCTTCCAGTATTAACCTTATTGTGCAGGGAGAGCATGGTTATACAAGTGGTGTTTTTAAGAAAATTCTTGCTTCTTACCTTGTCGATAATTATGGTGTACGGATCGATCTGAGTAAGCCGGCTAAAACCTACTACGTTGAGGTTAGGTCTGGTAAAGCTTTTGTTACGGACACTGTTCTTAAAGGATATGGTGGTTTACCATATGGTGTTGAAGGATGTATGGTTTCACTCTCTTCTGGAGGTGTTGATTCAGCTCTAGCTACATGGTATGCTTTGAAAAGAGGAGTTAGGGTAATAATTGTATTCATTAATATGTACCCGTATTGGTCAAAGAAAGCTATTGAAAGGTTTTATGAATCATTGAATTATATTTATGAGTGGGTTCCTTGGGATTATTTAAAAGTATATGTTATCGATGAAATGGGTTCTTTTATAGCAAAAAACGCATCTATCCTACCCAGTAGGCTTAGATGCTTAGCATGTAAGGCAAATATGTATAGAATAGCTAGCCTGATATCAAAACGTGAGGGATGTAAGGGAATAGTTACTGGTGAGGCAGTTGGTCAAGTTGCATCGCAGACAGCGAATAATTTATATGTTCTTTCTAGACTGATTGATGAACCACTATATAGACCGCTTATTTTCAAGGATAAGCTTGAAATAATAGAAGAAGCTGGAAAGCTTGGATTCTCAAATCTAGCTAGGGATGTCGGAGCATGTAGGCTTAAACCCGTTAAACCAGAAACGAGTGCTAGTGAAGAGGATCTCGAATTGTTGAGAAAATGGTTATTAGAAACAAATAATGAGGTATTGGAAATACTCGATCATGCTGAAGTCA
>JAMOPC010000165.1 GCA_027064845.1 Desulfurococcales archaeon
TGACTTCAGCATGATCGAGTATTTCCAATACCTCATTATTTGTTTCTAATAACCATTTTCTCAACAATTCGAGATCCTCTTCACTAGCACTCGTTTCTGGTTTAACGGGTTTAAGCCTACATGCTCCAACATCCCTAGCTAGATTTGAGAATCCAAGCTTTCCAGCTTCCTCTATTATTTCAAGCTTATCCTTGAAAATAAGCGGTCTATATAGTGGTTCATCAACCAGTCTAGAAAGAACATATAAATTATTCGCTGTCTGCGATGCAACTTGACCAATTGCTTCACCAGTGACTATTCCCTTACATCCCTCACGTTTTGATATTAGGCTAGCTACTCTGTACATATTTGCTTTACATGCTAAGCATCTAAGCCTGCTGGGTAGGGTAGAAGCATTCTTTGCTATAAAAGAACCCATTTCATTGATAACATATACTTTTAAATAATCCCAAGGAACCCACTCATAAATATAATTTAATGATTCATAAAACCTTTCAATAGCTTTCTTTGACCAATATGGGTACATGTTAATGAATACAATTATTACTCTAACTCCTCTTTTCAAAGCATACCATGTAGCTAGAGCTGAATCAACACCTCCTGAAGAGAGGGAAATCATACATCCTTCAACACCATATGGTAAACCACCATATCCTTTGAGAACAGTGTCCGTAATAAAAGCTTTACCAGACCTGACCTCAACGTAGTAGGTCTTAGCCGGCTTACTCAGATCGATCCGTACACCATAGTTATCAACAAGGTAAGAAGCAAGAATTTTCTTGAAAACACTACTTGTATAACCATGTTCGCCCTGCACAATAAGGTTAATACTGGAAGGCTTATCTTCTTCAATAAACTTAGACAAAGTATCAATAATAAGATCCAGATTATAATCTAATACTTTTACAGGACTAATACTAGATATACCAAATATTCTAACAATATCACATAGGAGTTCTTCAGAAATATTTTCTGAATAAATGATTATTCTCGTATCTTCGAGAATATTGACCGTTTTAAAACTGTATTTTCTCTTCTTTAAGGTCTTAATAATACTCTCTCTCAACCTGCTAAGCATAAAGCTCCTGATAACAGACCCTTGGCGAACCATGAATTCGCCGGGTCTAACGAGTATAGCGTTATAAAGGCTTTTTGATACCATTACTAAATCACCAACGATAAAATGTATATTAAATAATGCGTTATGTAGGTTATCATATAAATATGAGAAACTTAAATAGGAATCCGAGGTGTGAATATTTTGAATCAAAGCTATGTATCTTATGAGGAATTTATGAAAATAGACCTACGTGTAGGATATGTTAAGGAAGCCGAGAAAGTTAAGGGTAGTAAAAAATTACTGCGACTTGTAGTCGATTTAGGAGAGCTGGGGACACGTCAAATAATAGCAGGTCTTGGGGAGTGGTACAGTCCCGAGGATTTAAAGGATAAATATATTATTGTAGTGGCTAACCTCAAACCTAAAAGGATCTTTGGATTGCTTAGTGAAGGCATGTTGCTAGCAGCTGATAGTGAAGAAAAACCTGTTCTCCTAACAGTTATGGAGCCTGTTAAGCCAGGAACAAGAATAAGATAATTAGGATAAAGAATAGTGTACTTTAAGAAACATTTATTGTTTCTTAGCTTTCTTTAAATATCTCATATATTCCAACATTTTTGCTAGGCTTGTTACTGCTCTTTCGGCACTTGGGTATGCTGGTATGCCTTCTCTGTTTAGGAGTCTTATTGCTTCAAATGTGTCTTTTCCACCAACAAACCCAGCAACTAATGGCTTACACTTGTTCCTATACATGTTATGTACTTTGATAATTGCTTTAGCTAGTTCTATTGGATCTAGGATAGCTGTTCTACAGTATAACAAGATTATGTTATCTACTTCTTCGGACTCATATGCTACTTTTAAGGCTTCTACATAATTCTCAGTAACTGCTTGGCCAGTCAAGTCCACTGGATTCTTGGGGCTTCCAAACCAAGGCATTGTCTTCCTCAATTTCTCTTTCAACTCAGGACTTGGCTCTAATAGTTTAACACCCTGTTCCTCAGCGGCATCGGTTGCTAGAACTCCTACTCCGCCACCATTTGTTATAATAATTGTGTTCTCGCCTTTGGGTATGGGTTGAGCAGCAAATGCTCTTGCCCAATCAAACATTTCCTCCGTGGTTAATGCTCTAATAATACCTGCCTGCTTGAAGGCTGCACTATATAGTTGGTCACTTCCCGCCAAACTGCCTGTGTGGCTTGCTGCAGCCATAGCTCCTCTCTTGCTTCTCCCAGCTTTGATTACTATTACTGGTTTCTTCAATGTTACTTTCTTCATTTCTTCGACAAATCTTCTACCGCTCCCGGGCTTTAGTCCTTCAAGATAGATAGTGATTACCTTAGTATTCGGGTCCTCGGATAAGTATTTGGATACATCCACTACATCTATATCAGCCATGTTACCCATGCTAACAATCGCTGATACTCCTATCTCCTCCATAACTGTCCATCCCATTAATGCTATACCAAGAGCTCCACTCTGAGAAATAAAGGCTATAGGTCCTTCTAATACCTCGTTGGGACCGAAAGTAGCGTTTAGTTTAGCAGGGGTATAAGCTATTCCGAAGATATTTGGTCCTAGAACTCTCATTCCATATTTACGAGCTATTTCTACGAGTTTTTTCTCTGCCTCTACATTTCCTACCTCACTAAAACCAGAAGTTATTACTACTA
>JAMOPC010000166.1 GCA_027064845.1 Desulfurococcales archaeon
AATTACATAGACCCCAGGATCGCGTGGTAAGTGTATTGAGCGTAAATTCGATAATTCATGCCACTTGAAGCCCTCGAATACATTATCACATATACATTTTGGACCGAGGGGCTTATTCCGGAAAATCTTGTCTTCTAGTGAGTAATTTTTATGCAGAACGGTTGGTTTGTGTGATTTCTCATCTTTATTAAGGTTGCCCGAGTCATTGATTCTAATTCCTTCGAGCAAGTATTGATCTCTTATTTTCTGTATTATTAATTCAAGGTTTTTTGTCACGGTAAAGCTGAAACAAGTATTGTATTCCTTTAATAATCCATGGCTCAATAATATACGTGCTAAAGACCTTAAATGAACCATTATGCTACTCTTAACAACTTTATCTCTACATATAATTATTTTACCATACCAGCTATCTCTACTGCGGCTACCATACATTGCAATATTACTAACATCTATTGATGCAAAAGATCTTTTATACGCTTCCTCGATACTCCTCTCTATTTTATCAATGATACTGAACCAGAAAGGATCATATTTACTTCGATAACTCACATTTGATCTCCTTGATTGAAGCGATAAGCGATTGTTTTATTCATATAATAAGACTATACATAATCGTGATTATATATTTCTCGACATTAAATTATTTAATCAATTGTGGATGAAACATATTATTTCATAAGCAAGGTATAGAAGTATATAATGGTTAAATAATTTAAGTCCAAGATTTATTATAATGGGGTGAATTAAAATTAAGCTCCAAATTGATGTAAATAATAACGTCGTAGAAGAGATTAAGAAGATCTCTTCTAGGCTTAAAATAGACGAAAAACAACTTATAGAAAATATTCTTGAAGCCGTTGTGCTATACGATCCTTTCAGAAGATTACGTTGCGATTCAAAAACTGGAGATCCATATGAATATATTAAAAGTAGACTATTTCGTTTGCTCGATTATGGATATACACTTGAAGCGTTTCTAAAATCAGTTAATGATTGGTTTGGAGGACTTTATCAGAAAGGTTTTTACCTCGAAGATATGGATATGCTCAAGGATAATGAAGGCATATTGTTTAGTTTTGTTGCTGGGAAATCCACAGATATAGTTATTGATAATGTCTGGTTGCAACTACAAAGAGGCGGTGACGTGTACTTAGTATATTCAACAACAATAGAAACCAATGAACCTGGCAGAGAAGCTGCTGAGGAAATCAAGGAATGTATAAAGAAGCTAGAAAATGATATCTCGGATATTGAGGATTATGTCTGTGATTGTCCCGATACATGTAATCTAGAGGTCAATACATATACTGATGATCCCGAGGAATATATGGTTAACATTAATGTGAACATTTACCTATCGGACTGGCGATGTATTCCTGATATTGAACTAATTGATAAATTATTCAAGAAAATTGTAACATGTTACGAGAAGTCCCGCTAAATTGATTTTCTTCTCGTATTTTAATAGCTTGTTTTAAGTTTATATATCATCATTGGTTCAGTTTTAAGGTTTTAAATAAAAATAACCAGTTATGTTAGAGGCTGTTTATTAGTATGTCCTTTATGGTGTTTGTTCTGTCATGTATTTTTAAGTGTTTTATAATCATTGTAGTTATCTCTGGTATGTCTTTTTCTGTGAATCCGTAGTCGCGCTCAGTGTTTTCTTGAATCTTAGTGTTTTATATTATTCTCATACTGTTTTCTGCTATTCAGCGTCTTCTGCTATTGGTTTTATTATGGAGTTTATTTGTTTGAGTATTCATACTGATTCTTGTGGAACTGTTCTTGTGGATAAGGTATATTGAATAAGGTCCGAGTGTTATCAGTCTTGCTTCGTATGGTATTTCTGGTCTTAGCCCGCTCACTGTCTGTTCTATTGCATGTATTATGCATGTAGATAATATATTCATGTCTATGTCAGCAAGCATTGATACATAGAGAATTCAGTATCCACTCTCTAGACCTTGTGTGCTGCCAAGTTCCCTGGTAGTCATGTTTATATCTGTTTGGCAGAATCCTTGGCTAACAATGACATATATGGAGAAAATATTTTGCTATAGCGGATTGCTACATTAGTATAGAATGCCCGATAGAGCTAGAAGACCTAGTATACATGTTCGAGAAAACATACAACTCCGTAATAGGGAGACTTATAGAAAAACTATTATTCACTAACATGCTTGCAAAATTATTGTGTGAAAAGAATTCTATTCAAGAGGTCTTAAGAGAGCTTAGATCATCTATGAATTCTAAACTGGGATAAATAATAAGAGCAGCCAAGCAATAGTCACCAATACGTAGACCACAAAGTATTTCCTTAAGAGACTAGACCTTGATAGTAAGAGGTAGGAATACTTTTGATAAACAAGTAGCTCTAATAAACGGGCTTTCGGAAACAATTTCTTCAATATAACAAGACCCATAAACAATGACACAAGCCCTATCACGAATATCATGAGTGATATACTCAGATCCGGGACATAGTAGATCGTATTCCCCAGCAACTCTATCTTAGCAGGGACACCAGTCAAGGAGAGTATTGTCTTCAAACCACCCACAACACCAAAAGCCAATCCGGAATAAACAAGTAAATTACCAGTAACGAATCTTCTCTGATCAATTCTTTCAAGGAACCCCTCAATAGTATCAACTATGCTTGGAGACTCAAAGGCTTCTTCACGCATAATCCCTACAACCCTCAAACCCTTCGAGGTCAAAGCATATTT
>JAMOPC010000167.1 GCA_027064845.1 Desulfurococcales archaeon
CCTTTCCTTCTGAGCTCTGAACGTACATTATTTGTTAACCTAGATAACCGTGTTTCATCAGTGGCTACCAATCTCCTCACCACCCATAGAATATGTGAATGGGCTCGGCAGCGGCCAAGGCTCAGCATCCACTGTAACTATCTATAATATTGAAGGATTAAAAACCTCAGCACGCTCGTGCATAAGTCATCGCTTAGAGCTCTTCTTGGGGATATTCATCATTGTTAAAACATTTCGAGAATTAATGCATAATTATAAATTACTAAGGTAGTTGGGCTCCGCCAAATGCCTTCTAATCATCAATTCATTGTCGGGAGTACTCTTCATCGCCTCTGAATTAATTATTTGTTTTTAAGGATTTCTTGAAGTTTTCTTCTCACATGCTCAGCTACTGTTTTTCCATCAATTCTTCCACGAACTATTTTCATTACAGTGCCCATTATGATCTTGAATGCTTTCTCAGGCTTCTCCATGATTATCTTCATATTCTGACTTATCGCATCTTCTATTATTTTGTCAAGCTCTTCTTCGCTTATTCTTGTTAATCCGAGTTTCTCTGCTGCTTCTATAGGTGTTGTTCCAGGATGCTTGGCTATGTATGATAAGATCTCGGGTATTGCTTCCTTAGAGACCTTGTTCTCAGCCACTAGTTTCAGAGTTTCTTCTATGTCTTCATCAGAAATATTCTCTATCGGGACACCTTCTCCTTTAAGCATCTTCAAAGTATTTGTAAGTGTTGATGCTACTAGTTTTGGCGGGAGCCTCTCCCTGTACTTCTCTACTAGTTGTTCAAACAGATCAAGTCTTAGATCATTTAATATAGCATTAGCGAGTTCTTTGCTTAACCCATATTCTCTTATGAATTTCTCCAACTTTACATCCACTGGTTCTGGAACATATTTCTCAGCTTCTCTTAGTAACTCCTCTGTAATCTCTACTGGAGGTATATCTGTTTCAGGATACATTCTGGCAGCTCCTGGTCTTGGCCTAGTATACTTTGTTGTTCCATCGGGGTTAGCCGCACGTGTTTCCTCAGGTACTCCTTTTAATGCCTGCTTAGCTCTCTGTATAACAGCTTTTAGTGCTTTGTATGCTTTTTCTTTTTCATCAGCTATTATTATGATCGCGTCCTTATTTTTATCAGCACCTAGCTTATCATATAGTTTTTTCACTTCTTCCTCACTAATACCATATCCGGGTAGCTCGTCTGTATGGAATAAGCCACCGACACCTCCCCATACTCTAGCATAATCTGCTAGTTCTGTACCAAATCTTCTCCCGGGCTGTACTTCTTTTCCGAGAAGCCCTTTGAAACCAGGGAGTACGATTGCATAGACGCCGTGTCCTTTCCTACTTATAATTCTCCTAATGATCTTTGATCTCGTTTCTTTGAACAAATCAGTTACATCATGTATCGTTTCAGAGATGTCTTCCTCTTTTACACCTCTATTAATAAGTTCTTCACGGATCTCTAGTAGTTTAACCTGCCTCATCACTTCGTACTCTACAACCTTAGATATGAGATATAAGTGTTGAACACCTTTTATCTCGATCTTTGCTCCTCCCTTTATCGAGACATTAAGATCTTGTCTAATAGTTCCAAGTCCCCGCTTGGCCTTGCCTGTTAATCTAACTAGTTGACCTATTTTGAAAGCAACTCTCTCTGCTTGCTCCGGATCATGAATATCTGGTGCTGTTGCTATCTCGATTAATGGTATCCCTAATCTGTCAAGCTTGTATTTTACAAAGTTCTTTTCCTCACCTAGTTTCCTAGCAGCATCTTCTTCTAAACAAAGTGTTTGGATACCAATCTTCTTGTCACCATCCATAATGTACCCGTCTAGGGCAATGATCGATGTTCTCTGAAAACCACTTGTGTTACTACCATCGATAACTATTTTTCTCATAACATGGATCTCATCGACTATGTACATATTAAGTGCTTTTGCTACAGCCAAGGCTATTACTAGTGCTTCTCTATTAAGCTCATGTGGGGGTTCTTCATCAGCTTCCACAAGACAAGAAGCTGTTCTAGGAGCATGGTACTCGTACTTCCTGCCTTTCTTCCATTCGAGAAGAGCTGCTACATCAACTTCTCCTAACTCGCTACGAGTTGGACGTAGTTCTCTGACGAACACGTCTTCCGGATCGGTTTCAACTAGTTTTGTTGGACAACTACAGAATAGTTTCTCTCTAGTATCTAGTTGTATATGGATTTCTAAACCAACCTTGAGGCCTATTTCCTCATAGTTCAGTTTACCAGTCATGTGTGAGGCCACCTCGGGAATAAATCTATTGTTAGACGTGGGTTCATTTCACCAACAATATTCGTTGTCATTAACTCCTTGACTTCGTCTAAGTTCCTCGTCTTTGAACCAAGAATCCACGATAGCTTAACATAAGCTGTTTCTGGAAGCATATCATTTCCTGGTATCACGCCTGCTTCTATGAGTCTCCTACCAGTACTGTATACGAACATATCAATTCTTCCGAAAAGACACTGACTAGTCATCACTACGGGTATTTCTTCTTCAACTGCTCTCCTAATAGCTTCAATAGCTCTATTAGTGATGTGGCCTAGGCCTGATCCTTCAATAACTATTCCGTGATACTTCTTATCAATAAGATAATGAATTATGTCTACTTGGAAACCCGGATATGCTTTGATCAAGGCTACTTTTTCATCAAATTTGTTCTCAAGAACAGGTTCTTTATCCTTGTTTCTCTCCTCTATTATCTCGTTAACTATTATGATCTTCTTCTCATATGGGTTTATCACTGCTAGTGGTTTATCATTAATGGTTTGAAACGCATCTCTCCTACTAGTATGCATTTTCCTAACTTTCACGCCTCTATGAGCTAGTGCATACGAATCGCCAGTCTCACCATGCATTACTACAACAGATTCAGCAAATGGGGCACGAGAAGCTGTTAAAAACGCTGATAACAAGTTAAATGCTGAATCAGAACTTGGTCTATCACTACTCCTCTGCGCACCGACGAAGACTATTGGTACTGGCTTATTCCTAATAGCAAAAGCCATTGCCGCAGCTGTATAAGCCATCATATCTGTTCCATGAGCCACAACTACTCCATCAACACCCTCGTTCATTTCTTTATAAATTTCTCTTGCTATGCTTTCCCAGTCTCTAGGAGTAATGTCTTCGGAAAAAACATTAAGTATTTCTCTAGCATCAAGCACAGCAATATCACTTATCTCTGGGATAAACTCCATTAACTCCTCAACACTCAGAGCAGGTCTTACAGCACCAGTTTCATAATCTACTTTTGAAACAATAGTACCACCAGTACTGAGAAGCACTACCTTCGGCAAACCAAGTCTTTGAGCCTTTACTCCACGCTCAAGAAGAGGCTTTTTCGCTCTACGTTTCTCCTTAACATATACTTCTGTAAACTCATCGACACGAACACCCACGTTATAGCCATTATCAAGCTTGATCACAATAATTGGTTTATCGCCATAAAGCTTCTCACGAGGCATCAGCAGTCCTTCAAAGACTTTATCTTTCTTCTTAACAACTATTCTGTCCCCAACTGAAGCATTTATCTTCCTAAGTATATCAGCCACAATACCCCTATAACCGAAATAATCGTTATTCAAAACCTAGCACCTGAAATTTATTATCAATTATAGAGTGCTAAAAACTATGTTTACTCAAAAATTAAAATCAATTCCTAGAATTATGTAAAGTTTACTTAAAACTATCGATTCTATACCTTCTATTAGTTCTTCAAAGAACAGAAATTTGTTCAATCAAAATATTACTAGATACTTAAGCTTTTGTTAAAAATACTTACTTCTATCTTCTCCTCCTAGGTACTTGTTGTGCCGCCAATACTATTCTTCTAATGTATTCCCATCTGTTCCTCATTCTTGGAGGCTTATTCTTCTTTGGCTTAGGCGGAATTTTTGGTGTTTGGCTCCTCACTTTTCCAGCTTTTGTCAATGAACCGTGGCTAGGCATATATCAACACCCTTTATCGAGATATATTAAATACCCTTATAGTGCTTTAAGTTTTTAGGGATATTTAAATATTGGTATAGGTGTAAGTGATCTATAGGAATCGGTGATATATGATGAAGAAAGCATACCTAGCTGAATCAGTCATAGGAGTATTCGCATTTGACGAGAAAGGAGAAGTGGTTGCAAAAGCAATAGCTCCAACTAATCTAGATGAGAATGTAGAGTATTTATTAAAGATCGAGAAAGGAGAAGAAACTCCCCAGCTTAAAGAGGTCTTATCCAAATTAAAAGAAAATGG
Organism: Desulfurococcales archaeon; assembly: GCA_027064845.1. Lineage (GTDB taxonomy): Archaea > Thermoproteota > Thermoprotei_A > Sulfolobales > Desulfurococcaceae > JAGHDU01. Next base: position 4,285 of record JAMOPC010000167.1, read on the forward strand.
ATATACAACAGTTGTAGTAGAAACCGCCGAGACTGGTAGACATGTTTCTTCTGCTGGTTTAGAACCATTACTTGAAGTTGGGCACCTAGGAGCCGTAAAACTTAGAGAAAACATCGTCGATTATGCTATTGAAGTAGGATTTGCAAAAGATAAAGAAGATTACTATTCCAAAGTCCATGAAATCTCCTTAGAGCTAACACGTAGAAAACTCAGAAGAGCAGCACAGAAGAGAGACCTATTAGCCGTACAAGCAATTAGAGCAATTGATGATATTGATAAAACAATCAACCTATATGTCGCAAGACTAAGGGAATGGTATAGCCTACATTTCCCAGAACTCGATGAGCTCGTCCGTGAACATATAGACTATGCAAGAATAGTCTATGAACTAGGTCATAGAAATAATATAACTGTAGAGAATCTCAAGAAACTAGGTTTTAGCGAGCAGAAAGCAAAGAAAATAGCAGAAGCAGCAAAGAAGAGTATGGGAGCAGATCTTAGCGACTTCGATATAGAATACATAAAGACACTCGCAGGAATTATTCTCGACCTATACAAGCTAAGAGAAACACTAGAAGGCTACATAGAAGCGATTATGAAAGAAGTAGCACCAAACATAACAGCGCTAGTAGGTCCAAAGCTAGGCGCTAGGCTCTTAAGCCTTGCAGGAGGATTAGAGAACCTCGCAAAACTACCAGCAAGTACCATACAAGTACTAGGCGCTGAAAAAGCATTGTTTAGAGCTCTACGCACAGGAGGAAAACCACCTAAGCATGGAGTAATTTTCCAGTTCCCAGCAATCCATAGGAGCCCGAGATGGCAGAGAGGAAAGATAGCCAGAGCACTGGCAGCAAAACTAGCTATAGCCGCCAAAGTAGACTACTTCACTGGAAGATTTATAGGAGATAAACTGAGAGAAGAACTTGAGAAGAGAATCGCAGAGATCAAGAAGCTCTATGCTAAGCCGCCAGCGAGGAAGAGAGAAGAAAAACCTGCAAGACCGAGGAGAAGAAGAGGAAAAGGTAGAAGGAGAAGGAGAAGATAAGGGGGTGTGAGGCATGTCTCAAGTAGTTAATATTAAGCCCCATGAGAAATACTTTGGAGTATATATTGTAGAACTTGAAGATGGAAGTGTTAGATTAGCAACCAAGAACCTCGTTCCAGGTCATAGAGTATATGGTGAGAGACTGTATAAGTGGCAAGGAGAAGAATATAGAGAATGGAATCTCTACAGGAGTAAATTAGCAGCAGCACTTGCAAATGGATTAATGGAACAACCAATAAGAGAGGGACATTCAATACTCTACCTTGGAGTAGCTACAGGAACAACAGCAAGCCACGTATCCGACATAGTTGGACCAACAGGTAGAATATATAGCGTCGAATTCGCACCTCGTGTAATGCGTGAATTCGTGCTAGTAGCAGATGTTAGGAAAAACCTATACCCAATTCTGGGCGATGCTAGAAAACCAAAAGAATACCGTCACATAGTCGAAATGGTTGACGGAATATATGCTGATGTAGCACAACCGGATCAAGCAGCAATAGTGGCCGACAATGCTGAATACTTCTTAAAGGATGGAGGATATTTACTTCTAGCAATAAAAGCAAGAAGCATTGATGTAACAAAAGAACCAAGCGAAGTATACAAGAGAGAAATAAACACTTTAAAAGAAAGGGGATTTGAGATCCAGGACGTCGTACACCTAGAACCCTATGATAAAGACCATGCTATGGTATACGCTAGGTATAGGAGAAAATAAACAAATATTTAATCACTTTTTTAAAATATCCTTACATAGAAGGGGTATTATAAGAAATGTATAAGAAAATTCTCGAAGAACTAGTAGAGAATATAATGAATAATCTGAAAAGAGCTGGATTCATAGTTGAATATATAAACTATCCCGAGAACAAGCGTTCTATAGACATAGTAGGACTTCATGGACAAAAAAGACTAATGGTCAAGGTAACAGTGGACGCATCTCACCTCACAGAATTAGAAGTAAAAGACTTGAAAAAAGCTTCAGCAGCATACAACGCAACTCCCCTAGTTGTATCTGAGAAATATAGAAAGAAGAAAATGGAACCCGATGTAGTTTATCGTAGAAAAGATCTTAATATAATATGTACAGAACTTCTGGAGAAATACTTCTTAGAAAATGATAAACCCTTAGTATATGAGGTACAAGGAAACTATGTGGTAAAAATCAATCCACAAAAGTTCCGTGAAAGAAGACTCGAGCTTGGATATAGCTTAGGAGAACTCGCTGATAAAATAGGGGTATCTAGAAAAACCATATATGAGTACGAAAGGGGTAACATTAGTGTTACAGTAGATAAAGCAATCAAAATAGCCGATATAATGGGGGAAGACGTACTTGAAGAAATAGATCTTCTCAAACAAGAAGCTATACAGATAATAGAGGAAGAGCCACCAAGAAATAAAATAGAAGAAGTCCTAATGCGAATGAGTAAAAGAAAAGGAACTATTCTATACAAGTTGTTTAGAACACCAATTGATTATGTCCTAAGAACTAGAAGAGATAAGATCTCAATAATTAATGCTAGGAGAGACTATGAAAAACTAAAAATAAAGATCAAAGAAGCTGAAAGAATAACAAGACTCACAAGGTCAAAAGAAATAATTATTAGAAATCCTGAAGACGTAAAACTTATAGAAAGACTGCTTCTCGAAGAATAAATCAAATACCATGTAAATAAATAAATTATTATCAAATTAACTCTTTCTTATACTTGTTAGTTTGTAAACATAAATAACCCACACATTGGTGAATATATCTTGAAAACTTATATTATAACAGGAAGACCTGGAATAGGTAAGTCAACATTATTTAATAACATAGTTAACGAATTAACTAAACACAACATCATGGTAGGAGGGATCAAAAGCCCCGAAGTAAGAAATAGTAGAGGCTATAGGATCGGTTTCAAAATCGTGGATCTATTATCCGGCGAAGAGGGGTGGCTAGCGAAAAAGAATTATTATTCACCCATTCGAGTCGGAAAATATGGCGTAGTCATAGACGAGGCAAAAAAAGTAATAGAAAAAGCACTAACAAAAGCAATAGAAAAAGCTGACGTTATAGCTATAGACGAAGTTGGGCCCATGGAACTTAAGATAGACTTGTTCAGACAATTACTATATAAAGCCCTTGAAACAAATAAGCCTAAAATCCTAGTATTCCACATAAGATTAAACGACCCAATTATTTGGAAAAAAGTAAAAGAATATGAATTATTTACTGTAACACTCGAAAACCGTGAACACTTGAATAAAACATTGCCGAAGAAAATTCTTAAAGAAATACGAGAGTGTCTTGAAAAAAGGTGAGTAAAATAAATGAACATCAAGGTTTTTGACTGGGAGGAAATAATTATTGAAGGACTAGCCAAGATAATTATTCCAAAAAGAGAACTCTTTATAAGACCTGATGGGGTATATGAACCAGCTTGGTCTCCTGTATTTTATAACCCATTAATGGAGTTTAATCGTAACATAACAGTATTAGTTACAACAACATATTTTAATGGAAAAGAATTTTTCTTTATAGAACCATTAAGTGGAACTGGTATAAGGGGAATTAGACTAGCTCTAGAGTCAAATGGTTATGGATATATTAACGATGTTGATCCATTATCGTATTATTATATGGAAAGAAATATCTCGTTAAATAATCTACGAGGAAAACTAGTTGCAACAATTAATGAAGCAAATACTTTCCTTAATAACTTCACATTTAGCGGAATAATTGTTGACTACATTGATATAGACCCCTATGGATCACCCATACCCTTCATAGATTCGGCCATAAGACCTCTGGGGAAAAAAGCATTAATAGGAATCACAGCAACTGATACAGGACCATTAACATGTAGTCATAAACAAAAGACTCTAAGAAGATACGGTGTTAGATGCCAAAAGGTTGATTTCAGCAAAGAACTAGGATTAAGGATCCTATTGTATAATATAGCTTTCAGAGCAGCCAGTAATGACGTGGTCGTCTATCCACTAATTAGTTTTCAACATAAATACTATTACAGAGTATTTTTGAAAACCGCTAGAAGCGGGAACGAGTCATATAAAGTAATGGATAAATGTAGTGGATACATAGTCTATAATCCAGAAAACCTTGATAGAAAATTTATCAAAGAACCTAAAGAAGTTAAAGATCAAGGTCAAAAAACCCAGATTATAGGACCACTATGGATATGCCCACTTGGGGACATTGATTTCATTAAAAAAGTTATTAATGAAGGAATTAAGCAAGAATATATTAATAGAGAAACAATAGATTTTCTCGAAGAACTAGTTAGAGAGACCGCTATTAATCAGCCATATATAAGATATGATAAGTTATTTGGTCTACATAAGAAGAATATGCCAAGTATAAATACATTTATTGAACTAATAAGAGAATATGGTTATGAAGCATATAGAACACATTTTGATCCCAGGGGCATTAAGACAAATGCGCCTATAGAAATTTTGCATGAAATCATTTCTTCCTTCTAACTCTTCTTCGACCATATACGTTGTCAACAATCCATCCACTCAACCAATCACATATGCGTGGATCATAGTATCCTCCTTCATAACATAGATCGATATAAGGACAATGCATACAAGGTATATCGACAAATTTCTTGATCTCGATCAATGGTCTCTTGATTATCTCTTCTTTCTTCTCCTTACTCTCATATTCTTTCAGGGCACCGGGAATAGCTACTATTCTAAAAGTTTTCCTACCACCATAAACTATTGGTTCCCTTTTTACAAGACCTAGTTCTTCAAGTTTTTTAAGAGAACGAGAAGCGTCTCTACTCGTTATTCCTAGTTCTTTCCAAAGAACATTTTGAGGTATGCCTTGTTCCCCTTTTTCAAGTACATAATAATATATTTTCCTATCTAATTCGCTGATCTTCCTTGGCATATCTGCATCAGCCCCTTCTAAAACAATGCTGGTTATTGGCTGTTTTGCTGATAATAATGTTTAACATTGTTTAGTTCCAACTATTGTTTTAAACAACATAGAATATATTTTTTCTCTTCAATAAAATGTTTAAAAATGGGAAAAATATGGGACAAGATTACAAAGGAATAGTTATATCAAAATATTTGACTATATCATTATATCTATTTCTGATCGTAACATCTGTTACATTAACTGTTTTAGCTACATCAATTTGTGTTCTCTTCTCATTCAGTAATATAGATGCAATATATACTGATGCTGTTGCTAAACCAACAGCACTTTTACCGTTATTTAAACCAGCACGTTTAGCTAGGTTGATGATATATGTTGCTAAGTACGATACTTTTTCCGACAATCCAAGCTTGTTAGTAATATATGGTATATATTGTTCTGGCTCATCTTTTTTTAATAATTTATTAAGATCTTTTACGTTTTGATGTATTTTCTTCTCGGCATGCCATAGATCTTTTAGAGAAATATTCATTTCCTTAGCAAACATTTTTGCTGATTTAGGTATTCCGTGTACTTTATAAGATATATAGAGAGAAGCTATTGCTAGTAACCTTAGAGTCTTATCCTTATAGTTCTTTCCTTCTACGCTCTTTTGTAGAAGCATTCCAGCAGTCTCTATTACATATTTTGGTGGAGACAATATCTTCGCATAATTATTCAAGTGTCTAAGAGCTTTCTCAACTATCTTGTTTTTCTTTTCTACTCTAATACTCTTCTGTAATCTCTTCATTGTTAACCATTTGTTTGAGGAACCATAACTATATCTAGTGAAGAACTCGGTACTACCAATACCCGAATCATGTACTCTGAACGTGTAAGACCCACTTGTCCTCGTAGAATTAGGGGTTTCAGTATACCTGTGTTCAAATCCTAAGTCTATCAAATGATCCTCTATAACTGATCCACAAGCTGTACAAACATACTCATTTTTCTCATAATCAAATATAACTGATTTCCGCTTACAATATGGACAAACGATCACGTCATGTTCATATTTCAACCATAACACCCCCAATAAAGACTATTTATTTCCTCCCCCTCCCCTTCTTCCCACGGTGCTTCCTACCCTTTTTCCTTCCTCTAAATGGTTTCTTCTTCCTCTCTACATAGTAGTAAACGGGACCCAATTCGATCATATCAAGGACTTCGCGTGATTCAGGTTTAACAACAACGTATGGCTCATCAACCCTACCAATAACGTCAACTATTTTACCAATACGTGTCACATTCTTGTCATACACAAGCGAACCAACAAGCTTCCTTGGGTCCCTAATACTTGATTTAACTATTAGTAATCCGTCTCGGGTCTTCGTTACCGCGACTCCAAGCTTCTTCAATTTTAACACCTATATAAAACTGGGGAGGGGGTATTATCCACGTAGTAATCTATATGATGAATAATTTGAAAAATCTAAGTGGTCAATATTGTAATAGAACACTCTCTTCCAGTATTACTATATTTTTAAAACGTTTGTTTAAAATAATAGGTAATACCTAGGATAATTATCGTCTAAGTTCTTTTATCTTCCTACTGATCATCCTGAGAATATTGAGCTTAGTGTCTTTTTTATCAACAAAGACTCTACCACTATCTTCCCACCAACTCTTAGGATAACGTCCTTCATCAATTATAGGGTTTAATCCTAATTGTTTGGCTGCTTCATATATTTCATCAATACTTGGTCTCCTAACAGAATCTTCTAAAGATATTTTTCTTCCTTGACGCCTTGTCTTAGTTGAATCAATGTACTGAGGATAAACGACAACTTTTCTTCCCTTTAACTCCCTACTCACATAATCACCACAGATATTGATGCTTTGATTTAATTCAGAAAACAAGTCTTATAAGAAACGTCTTTATACTTTATTCAGATCTCGCCAATTATTGTATATTTTATGCCTTCTCTATTAAAACACCGTTTAAAACACCGTCTTGACCAGGCCTAGAGGTAATCTTTACTAATCCTAGTTCTGTTCTGACTATTGTGCCTTTAACTATGTAGTTACCTCTAGCTAATTGTGGGTTAGCAGCTGTTTCAACAACTTCAAGTATTTTTGTCTTCTTAACAATTTTTTCGTCAGGGATAGCTACATTAACGTAAACAGCCTTCTTTAATCTAACCTTAATGTTTCCGCCTCTTACACGTATGATTTTCCTTGCTTCTTGCGTTGATAACTTAGTCATTGTCGGAGCTCTTCCAAGCTCGTATTTTCTCTTATTCCTATGTCTTGATTTCTTACCTCCTGTTGGTTTCTTTAAGTCGTTGCCTTGGTACCAAGACATGTGATCAACCCCTAATTGAGTTGATTTTTATTCTCATATTCTTTCAAGATTGTTCTCTTATTTAATCGATTATTTTCGCTCTTTTTAATGTTTCCCATAACTCTGAAACAGGCCTGACTTCATATGTGTCTTTATTTATCCATGGGAGTAATGCTGTAAGTACTGCTTGATAACTTAGATCAGTTCTAGTCATATAACCGCTTGAGAAGAAACCTATAGCACCAATTGTTTCAGCTATTCTCTCGTAACCAGATATTTCTTTCATAACTTCTCTTAATTCGTATCCCTTAGAGACTACGTTTGATATCTTCCTTGGTAGTGGGAAAAAAGAACTAATGCCTATACTATATTTTTCGTTATCAGCTATAATGGCTACTTGACCCGAAAACCAAATATTATGTAATTTTATTATCCCTGCTTCAATACCAATACCTATACCATTTTCAACCCCAGAAATATTCCTTAAATATTTCACAGACTGTACAGCCCTATATGCTGCACCGATAAATATCTCATCAAAACCGATTGGTTGATCCTTAAAGCCTTTGACCTTAATAGCAATTATATCCTCGAAACTAATACCAAGTAAGCTGAGAGCCCGGCGAGCCCCGTTTATTTTTGACTCGTTTAAACTACCAATGACTGCTTTCAAAACTAATTTCACCACAAAACAAACATATATAATACTAGATTACATGTTGAATATATAGTGCCGAATATAACGGTTTTTCCAAAAACTACTTGGTTAATAACAGGGAATCTTTCATGAGTAAAACAGTAGCAAAGAAGGGATTTAACATTACTTCAAAGATACAATCTATTATTTATAAGATTTACGAAAAAAGGTTATGGAATCAAATAAAAAATGGTCCTTTTCCTAGACATATAGGGATAATTCCAGATGGAAATAGAAGATGGGCACGTAGGCTTGGATTCGATCCTAAAAATGGGCATTATTATGGATATGAAAGACTCAAAGAAGTATTAGATTGGATCTGGGACTTGAAGATCAAGTATGTAACAATATATGCTATGTCTAGCGAGAACTGTCTATATAGACCAGAAGATGAAAGAAAACACTTATTCGAAATTATTAGAAAAGGGCTTAGAGAATTAATGGAAATGAAAGAAATTTACGAGAGAAAAGTACGTGTAAGAGTATTCGGCAGACTAGATCTAGTACCATCAGATATTGTTGAATTAGCAAGAGAGGTTGAAGAAAAAACTAAGAATCATGACGAATACCATTTAAATATAGCGCTTTGCTATGGAGGAAGACAAGAAATACTGAATGCTGTGAAGAATATTGTAAAAGATATTATTAATGGTAAGTTAAAAACGGATGAGATAAACGAAGAAATTTTCTCCAAATACCTTTACACATATGATTGCCCAGACCCAGACTTAATAATTAGAACGAGTGGGGAAGTCAGAATAAGTAATTTTCTCCTTTGGCAATCTGCTTATAGCGAACTATATTTCTGTGAAGCTTACTGGCCTGAATTTAGGAAGATAGACTTCTGGAGAGCTATTAGGAGTTATCAAAAAAGAGAGAGACGTTTTGGAAGATAACCGATCATTATTATCCTTTTAAGTCCTCTATACCACCATAAAGTAGTTTTAGTTCCTCGAGAGTTAGGCGTTTCTCTCCTTTCTTTAGTTTTTCTTCTACTAGCTTTCTTTTGTGCTCAACTATGACTGCTAGTTTTCTATTCTCTATTTCTTCTTGTATTTTCTGATACTCTTCACGTAACTTGGATAGTTCTTCTATAAGTTTCTCTATCTCGTTATTGATCTGATTTATGCGTTCTTGTTTCTCATTTATCATGTTCTTCAGTTCATCGATCTTAGTTTTGAGCTCATTATATCTTTGGAACAGGTTATTTCGTTTCTCTGTTATGTTGCTTATCTTGTCACTTAGTTCATTTATTTTCTTCTTGAGATCGTTTATTTGTAGTCTTAGGCTTGTAAGCATTGCTTTTATTTCTAAGAATTCTTGTTTTTCTTTCTTCAACTTCAATGCTTTCTCTAATAGTTCTTCCAATTGCTGAATCTTTCTAATAATCCTGTTTTCTTCTTGCGGTGAAAGTATTTGTGTTTGTTGCATCCATTCTAAACGCTCTATTTCACGTCTAATAACTGAAAGTGGTAATCTAAGTTCTTTTCCAACAGCTTGGATTTGATCCTTCTTAGTTCTTGCAAGATTTACTAGTTCACGGTATTCTTCTATTTTCTTTTTCTTCTCCTCACGGAGATTCCTTAATTCTGATACTAGTTCTCTTCGTTTCTCATTAATGCTTTTAATGGATTCTCTTAGTTCTTTTATTTCATCTATTTTCTTCCTTCGCTCTATTCTAAGTTCTCTGAGTTCGGCTATGAGTATTGTTCTTTCACGTTTCAATTCCTTGATCTTATTACGAATATTTGTTATTTCAGTGCTTATTTCTCCTAGTTTTTCTTCTAATTCGCGTACGGTGAGATTATTGTATTCCATGCTTATTCCCTATTGTTTATGATTATGGATTATTTGAGCCTGAGTATCACACGGGCATCTACTACAATTGCTTTATCTGGATATGCCATTACGGGATTTAAATCTATTGATTCTATTTCTGGGTTTTCTTCTAATAATTTGGCTACGCCTAATATGATCTTGGCTAG
>JAMOPC010000168.1 GCA_027064845.1 Desulfurococcales archaeon
AAGCTCTACGCATCAGTTAGCCCCCCAGTAATTTTTGCACATGATGGTGATGCTGATAGACTAGCAGTACTAGACCCTGTAAAGGGCTTTATCAGACAAGACCGTATAATAGCATTCTATGCATACCTCCTCCTGAGCCAGCGGAGAGGCAGAGTAATAGTCTCAATAGATACTGGCAGGGTTATTGACGATATTGTTGAGAAGATGGGTGGGAAGATGGAGAGGTATGTACTTGGTAAAACGCATGAAAGATTGAAACAAGTCGGAGCATCTAATACAGTATTAGCTGCTGAGCCTTGGAAACTCATTGATCCAAGCTGGGGGCCTTGGGTTGATGGAGTATTACAAGTAGCATTAATAACTAAAACCGTGATTGAACACGGTAAACCATTTAGTAAAATACTAGATGAAATAGGAATTCCTGATTATCCTTGGGATAGGAGGAGCTATAAGATCAGTCCTGTTGAGAAAAGAGATAAAATATATAATGAATTCATTGAAGAATTAAAACATCTACTAGGAGAACCAATTAATGTCATCACTATTGATGGTTATAGGTTTGAATATAGTGATTATTCATGGATACTTGTTAGGAAGAGTGGTACTGAGCCAAAAATAAGACTATATATGGAAGCACCAACTAATGAAAGATTGAGAGAAATGATTGAATTATCTGAGAAAAAACTAGTTGAAATAGTTAAGAAAAATAATGCTATAATCATAGAGAAAACAATAGGTTAACTCATTTAATTAGACCCTTGTTTTTAAGTAATCTTAAAACTCTTTGTTTATCCTTCAGGACGTTTTGGTCTAGTTCTTCTAAGAATCTACGAGCAGAATCACGAATCCCTGGATCTAGGTCCTTTAGTATGTTCTCTATAATTCTTCTCTTATCCAAGTGTTTATTTGGCTTATAAAGTGACAAATTAGCATCACCTAAGAATATACTTATTAATACACTTTATTCTAGGTATGCTTGCTTACCAATTCTAATAGTCTTAGTTCTTATCTCTAATAGTTTTTTATAATTAGTTATTCTTGTTGGGTCAATGTCTACAAGTACCATATCAGCATAGCATCCTGGTAATAAGCACCCGATTCTATCCTCATGTAGAGAGTATCCTGATCCCTTAGTATACGCGTCTAGAGCGGATAATAGATCCATTTTTTCTTCAGAAGTCAATACACCCGGTTCATAGTTCTTGTCAATCCCTCTAGTGACTACAGCATAAAGTGTTTCCCAGGGATCGACGGGTTCAACTGGGCTGTCTGTTGAAAAACCAATTATTGTCTTGCTATATAAGCTTCTGAACCTATAGATCCATTTTATTCTTTCATACCCGATCCTTTTAATGATCCATGTATCCGATAACAGGAACCTAGGTTGAACAACTATTACCGGCTTAATCTTATCGATAACTTCTAATTGATCGTCTCGAACTACTGATGCATGTTCTATCCGGTGTCTTAGATTACTTACATCTTTTCCTAGATCCATATATATTTTTAAGATTACATCTAATGCCCCGTCGCCTATAGCGTGAATAGCTACTTGTAAACCATATTTGTTAGCTGTAGTTATTATTTCTCTAAGCTTATCAGGAGTAAATAATAGGGTTCCCTGGGTTTCTTTGTCTTTATAGGGTTTGCTTAAGTATGCGGTATGAGTCCCTAGTGCTCCATCTAATAATATTTTTATACCGTTCACTTTGAGCATTGATTTTTTCCTATAAGTATTGAGTGCTTCTCTTATTATATAGGAATAGTCTATATTGTCCTCTACAAGGACATACGCATATATCCTGATCTTTAATAATTTTTCATTATTCATTTTCTTGAGTATTCTTAGTAGCTTTAAGCTGCATCCTGCAAGTCCTATAGAGGTTATACCATGTTCTATTAAGTGGTTTTGTGCCGCGTTTATTGCTTTCACGTAATCTTTGTAGTCTAGATTTTCTGTGATGTACCTATATATTGTCCATACATTGTCTTCGAATACTTGTCCTTTATCAATATCTAGGAGTTCATGCTTTAATTCTGGTATTTCATGGAGTACTTTTCTCATTGCAACAGTGTTTAGTACAGCCATGTGCCCTGATCTATGAATTATGAAAACTGGTTGATCACTAGTTATTTTGTCTAGGTCTTTTCTTGTAACCTCTTTTTTGTCTATGAATTTATTATGGTCGAATCCTCTAGCGATAATCCATTTTCCAAGCACGGGTTTCTTATTCTTTATAGTTTCTATAAGTTCTTGTACTGATTTAGTTTCTTCGAGGTCAAGGGTTAATAGTTTAATTCCTAAGCTGTCAATATGCATATGTGCATCAACAAATCCTGGTAAAATTGTTCCTTTTAAGAAAATCTTTTTAGCATTTAGTTTTTCACTTATTGCTTTAATTGTTTTATTATCACCTGTAGCTATTACTATGTCTTTATAAACGAGCAGTGCTTCTGCTTTTCTCAAAGGCTTATAAGACAAAATTATACCATTTGATGGGAAATAAGCGGTATATTCCATAATGTTTCCACCAGTGAAAGAATATGATCAATGTTTAATTATTTAAGGTGTTATTAAATATCTTTACTCGGTGTATGATTGTTGACTAAATATATTTTAGTTAGACATGGTAAAATTATTGGGAGTTATGATAAATTCATTGAGGCTTTTAAGGACTTATTAGAACTTGGAGAAGGAGAAATCTATAGAGGAGAACT
>JAMOPC010000169.1 GCA_027064845.1 Desulfurococcales archaeon
CTCTACCCATTCGTATATCTAGAGGCCCAATAGTACCAATACCTATACTCTCAACCCTATCAATAAATGAGCTAAAATTGCTAAGAATACACTCGTATATTTTCCTAGCAATTATTAGTGAGTCCCCAGTTTTAGGAGTCAGAAAGACTTTCTTATTAATTAATCCATTCTTGTCACCAATAGCTACTCGAGTTTTAGTGGCTCCGATATCGATCGCTATGTAGTATTTATCCAATTAATACTTCACCCCTCTGTAAGATACAGTATCCCGTGTATAAAATTAAGTAGTTGTTACAAAAAACTAATTCTTCTATTCAAAGTTTTATTCTAGTTTTAAAGCCTTATGAAAAGCCATAGTATTTTTCTTAAAATCATCGGGTTTATCCAGATAAGCCGCGTGTCCAGCATCTTTATATGTAATGAGTTGTGCATCAAGTATTTCTGATAGTCTGATCATATCGTTTCTGCTAACAATTCTATCTTTTTCACCCCAAATGATCAAAACTGGTATATTTAATGAACTATATTTCTCAACAAGGCTTTTCTCGAAAACATTTACAGGACCTACAAGTACTAGTCCTGCCACAGGATTTTCGACAGCATATTTAAGTGCTATATATCCTCCAAGACTAGCACCAACTATCATGGGCTTAATATTACCGAATAAGCCTTTAACAACTTCTCTAACAACTCTTACATTCTCCAATGGATCCCTGGTTTTAGGACTACACTTGCTCGACATTCCATAAGGCATATCAATAGCAACGAAAGGAATTTTGTTCTCCTCGAGAAACTCTAACAAGTTTATTCTTAGCCATACATCGCTCGAGAACTTGAATCCATGTAATAAAACTATTGGTAATCCAGGAACATTGTTATATATGATCCTACACCTAAACTTACCAATATTATACGGTTCTTCCCTCAAACCTTCACCCAAGAAGAGTAGTTACTCATAATAATTCTTTGTCGTTAAACTAAATAAAAATATAATACAATAACATAGCTAGAAATATGAAAAGATAATTATTTCATTGTTTTGACTGGATCTTTCTGAATAATATGGGTGCGTTTACTACATTATATCTCTCAACGTCACCTAGCTGGGTCTCCAGGGGATTAACTATTTTGAAGCCAAATGCTTTCGAGATCTTGTGTGCTGCTTTAGGTATTACTGGATAGAGCATTATAGAGGCATATCTTATTGTTTCAAGTAAGCTGTAGAGTTCTTTACCTGGATCTGTTTTCTCCCAAGGCCTAGTCTTATTTATATAAGCATTCGCTTCTCTGAGGAGATCCATTACTATATTTATTGCCGAGGATACATCGAATTCATTCATGTACTTTATGTACTTCTCAAGGGTTTCCTCTACTCTAGCGCCTAGTTCTCTCTCTACTTCTCTCTTATAGATTTTCCCGCCAAGCTTCTTTTTAGCCAATACTCCTACACGTCTCACCAAGTTACCTAATGTATCTGCGAGCTCACTATTATATATTGAGTCGAAGAGCTCAGTTGTAACGTCAACGTCTTTGCTCATATTGAATATTCTCATCAAGATATATCTAACACCATCACTATCCTGGTATCTTTCAATAAGATCTTCTATTGCTATTACATTACCTGCACTCTTACCTATTTTCAAGCCCCTATTGATCAGGAATGCGTGAACTAGTAGTTTCTTGGGAGGATCTATTTCTAGTGCTTTTAGTACTGAGAACCATATTGCTGTATGGAACCAGAGAATATCTTTTCCAATGACATGGTGAACATTTGGCCAGTACTTCTTGAACTTCTCCTCGTCCTCGAGGTAGCCTATACCACTTATATAGTTGAGGAGAGCATCGAACCATACATACACTGTATAGTTTTTGTCAAAGGGGACTTCAATACCCCACCATACTCTTTCCTTAGGTCTTGCTATGGATACGTCTCTTAAGCCTTCTTTCTCTATTTTATGAAGTATTTCTGTAGCATATGTTTTAGGATAGACAATGTCTTTGTTAGTCAATACGTCTTTCATGTAGTCTTCGAACTCGCTTAGTTTGAAATAGTATGTTTCTTCTTCAAGCCATTCTAGTGGCTTATTATGTATTGGACAATGAGGTTTTCCTTCTTTTTCTATGTATTCACCAGGGCTATAGAATTTTTCACAATCTACACAATACCATCCACTATAACTTGCTTTATACACTAGTCCTTTCTTGTATAGTTTATTTATTGCTTCTTTAACGACTTTTTCGTGATAGGGATCAGTTGTTCTTATGAAGTGATCGTAGCTTATGTCGAGAAGGCTCCAATACTTCTTATAAACCTCGGCCATTTCATCTACAAGTTCTTTGGGATGAACACCTTTCTTCTCGGCTGCTCTCTGTAGTTTTAAACCATGCTCATCGTTTCCAGTCATGAAGAATACGTCATCACCTATTAATCTATGATATCTAGCTAGGACATCTGCATAGATTGTCGTATAAGCATGTCCTATATGTGGTGGTGCGTTGGGGTAATATATTGGCGTTGTAATGTAAAATATTCTCAAATCTCTCCACCGTTGTTTCCTTGTATGGTCTTGTCTTATATTAAGGATTAGATTTGTAAAAATCAAATAATAAGGTATCTCCGATCAAATTTATGCTCTTACAAAAATTTCCATGTGTTTGGTAATATTTCTTACTCTTCTCTTAGCATATTTTAGAAATAGCTTTAACCCCATT
>JAMOPC010000170.1 GCA_027064845.1 Desulfurococcales archaeon
AAAGTATTACCGAGTACTAGATGGAGTAAAAATACCTAGAGCAATAAAATTCGTAGCAGGATACTATACAATAGGATTACCACCAACACTCCTAGACGCTCCAGGACTAAGCATGCTAAGTGATAAAGAAATAGAACTCATAATCGAGGCATATAAGGGAATAATACATGACCTTGAATACGACCTATCATATTATAATAAGGAAATAGCCGCGAAATTCTTACCAAAGGAGACAATTAATGAAATAGACAAATCAATACACATAATCATTGACAAGCTAAGCTTAAACCCAAAACAAAGCCCAGACCCCGAGTACTGGGAACTAGCAGAGAAACTAACAATAAACAATACCAATGGAGAAGAACTACCAGAGATAATATCTAGAATGGCTGAATACAGAGGCTTTCTCGGTTGAGCAAAGATAAACCTAAATAAACATGATAATATGAAATAAACATATTAAAGAACCAGAGTAGAACAATTCCTCGGTTTTCCCGGTGTGGAAAATGGTTAAACACTGGATCGATGAATTGGCTGAACAACTATACAAGAAGTTATTGGAGAGGAAGAAGGACGTATACATTTTTAATGGCGGTCTCAGTGTCTCGGGTCTGCAACATATTGGTAGGTTGCGTGGAGAAATAATACTCCCTGAAACACTTAGGAGGATTCTAGAGAAGAAGGGTCTAAGGGTCAAACAATACATTACACTGTATACACAGGATGCATGGAAGGGTAAGGAAGCCCAGTTAAACGCTTTCCCAAATCCCAAAGAGGCTGAGAAGTATAAGGGATGGCCACTTATAAAAGTCCCAGACCCTTATGGATGCCATGAGAACTGGGTAGAGCATTTCTGGGCAGACTTCGGCCCCTACATCAAGGAGTTTACAGATGGAAGAATAGAACCTATAACAACAACCGAGCTATATAGGGGGAAGCTGAAAGAATTCACAAAGGTCACGTTTGAGAAGAGAGAAGAAGTAAGGAGAGTAATCAACAAGTATAGGGGCAGAAAACCGTATCCAGAGGGATGGATACCGTTCGAACCAATATGTAGTAAATGTGGTAGAATAGACACAACAGAGGCAACCGAGATCATCGACGATGAACACGTAAGATATGAGTGCAGGAATTGTGGAAACAAAGATACTGTAGAGATAAGTGATGGAAAGCTTAACTGGAGAATAGAATGGGTTGGAGTATGGTGGAGTCTAGACGTAGATTTCGAACCCTATGGTAAAGACCATGCAACACCCGGTGGTAGTAGAGATAGCTGTGCAGATCTAGCAATCAACGTATATGGATTCAAACCACCAGAAGGAACACCATATGAATGGGTAGCAATGAGGACAAAAGACAAAAAAGTCCTAGACATGACTAGCAGCGGGTTCATAGGATTCACACCCAAGGACTGGCTAGAAGTAGCACACCCACACATCTATAGATTCCTAGTACTCAAAACACCACCAATGAAGAAACTAGTCGTGAGCCTATACGAGATACCACAATACTATAGCCAATACTTCAAAGCAGAGAGAATCTACTACGGACTAGAAAAAGCAAAGGACGAGGAAGAAGAAATAATTCTTAAGAGAAGCTACGAATTAAGCTACCCACACGGAGAACCACCAACACAGCCACCAGAACAAGTACCATACACACACATAGCAATACTATCACAAATACTACCCAAAGAAAAATGGAGTACTGAAGCACTCAAGAGATTAAAAATGAGCGGACACCTACCAGAAAAACCAACAGAGTACGGCGTCAAGAGAATCATGGAGATGATGGAAAAAGCCTACACATGGGTACAAAAATACGGAGGTGAAAGATATAAAGTAGAACTTTTACCAGAACCAACTGAAGAAATCTTGAGAGAAATAAGCGAGGAGAATAAAGAAGTATTAAGGAGAATGCTTCAAGAACTAGAAAAAATAGAGCAATGGAATGAAGAAAACATAAAGAACGCAATGATCAACGCTACAAAAGACCTAGACCCAGCAAAAAGGAGAAAACTATACGAAGACTTCTACAAACTCTATCTCGGAAAAACCTACGGACCAAGAGCAGCACCACTACTAGCACTACTAGGCAAAAAAGAAGCACTCAAATACCTAAAGAAAATCCATTAAAAACTTGTTGGAATATTCTTAATAATATTCTAGGTATGATCAATCACGAATCCTATCTTTCCATCATCCAATATTATACGATCAAAGTAAGAATCAATATAAACAAGTTGGGAATCAGCTTCATAACTAGTGAAGAAATCTGTCTTAAGATCATCAAAGTCCTCATAAGTAATTTGGGGAGTGTGGTCAACCCAAACGATCGTTTCATTGACTTCATCTAAGTACATTTCATATATGGCTTTAGGATCTTGTATACCAAAACAATTATTTATAATGTAAAAACCGAAGATATCAGAGATATCGAGATCGATCATTTCATTATTATCTATATATAGAATGTTTTTAACACTATTACTTGAAACTTTGAAAACAATCATGATCCTATGTGGGTCTAAGACGTTAATCTTAGGAAAAGCTTTTGAATATATAAGTGTCATATTTCCACTACTGTTTTTGTATATTTCATATACTAGTGTTCCATTATTCATGGCTTTTATATCAAAATAATAGTGAATTGTTGGATTACGTAAATCATTGGCCATATATATTTCATGAATAAT
>JAMOPC010000171.1 GCA_027064845.1 Desulfurococcales archaeon
TACTAGAAATTTTGCTTCCCCATAGAAGTTTTTACTGTCCTCTAATGACTTTTTACTACTTTTTACTTCCTGCCTCTTTGGGCAACAAATGGTTTTCTACTTAGTTTTTATTTTCTACTTTTTACTTTTTATTTTAGTAAAAACTCTATATAGATACGTGATCCTTTTTGTCATGTAGGGGAGCAAAAAGTAGTATAGTTGATTTACTCTTCAGTAATAACTTCTATATTATATTATTATAATATTACTATATAGGGTCCATGTGAAGTTTTCATGAAAACTTCAATGTTATACAAACACGTAATTGTGCAAACGGACTATTATAATTCTTCTACAATGATTCTAAACTTCTTGTTTGCATATTCTTTCGGCAACAGTATTTCGCTTATTTTAGCAAACTCGTAGACTTTGCCTTTTGCCTTTTTCTTTATGAGTTTTGCCGTTCTTACAAATTCTTTTCGATACTTCTTTATCTGCGTTGGCGCGGGTATCCAGCTCCTGATTTTCTCGATAATATCTTCTAGTTCTCGTACAAATTCTATTTTCACGCCCATTCTCGTGAACTTCTTATATTTTCCTTCAACTACATCATAGACTTCTTTAGGGATTACTAAGACCACTCGTCTCTCTGGATACAAGATTCGGCATATAGTTTGAAACGAATCTAGGGCCGAATACTCTAGTAATAGTTTTTTAGAATCATAGTTCTTAATATCTTTACCAATAAAAGAAGCAACAACTGCAACATCCCCTATTAATCTATGATTTCTGGAAAGAGCACCGTTTTGAACGACATTGATTATTTTAATGCCTTTTTTCAAGCAATTATCTAGCTCATCACGTGTTCGAGGGGTACAAGTCTCAATAAATCCTTGTTTGTTGCGTCGCACTAGTTTCTCGTCAAAATAATTTGCTGAGTTATAAGAGCTATGAGATACATATACTAAGTACCCGTTATTTGAGAGTCTTCTAACGAGTTCGCAGATGTTAATTCTGTCCTGCATTACTATAACTAGTACATTATCTTGCTTATTAGCACTCATGTTAGCAACATAGACATTGGCAGGAGGACAATTAGGCGGTGGAATCTCTTTAATTCCTTTAATATCTGACTCTCTCAGTGTACCGCTTGATAAGATTATTTTACTATGTCTATTTATTACCCCTCCTAATGTCTTAATCGGTTCACTAAACGGTACAATGTAGACTTCATAAGTGTCCTCATAGGTGCTTTCCTTGTATTTGTTTCTAATTACTCTTATTTCCTTTATAAGATAGATTGCCCAATAAAGTTCTATCAATATAATTTTGATCTCATAATCAAGTTTTGAATTCCAAATTATTCTCTCAAAATCCATAGGATCCGGTACATCTTCGTAGATCACAACATCTCTAATGACTTTACCAGCTTTTTTAATGCCATCAAGATACTTCGGTAGTGTATTTATGAACGTTTTATTAGCTTCTATGTAGTTGTTGGGATCAAGATAGTCAAAAAGTTGTTTAAACACAACATCAAATACTTTTTTAAATAATTCATAGTCTTCTTTAGAATTAAATAGCGATGGTTTATGCACTATTAGTTTAAGTAATCGTAATAAGTTTTCATCACCGATATTGATCCATTGAAAAACACCCTTTTCCTCAATTGTCAGTATCTTTATGGGATTTGGTTCTAAGAGATGTCTAACATAATGTGCTTCGTCAATAATGAGAATAGCTTTACTAGGATCATAGGGGAGACCTTCACTGCTTTTCCACAATGTGTCTAGCAATGATAAATGAGATACAATTACGTCTGCCGTTCTAGCTTGATACAGTAAGTTATAATATGGACAACGCTTCTTTACTTTATACTCTTTTTCATCAACAACGAGAAGCCTATAGTGTTTTCTATTCTTTCTCCTTCTGTCTTTCCTTCTGACTTTCAGATATGGGCACCCCTTGCATCTTAGCCTGTTAGGTTCTCTAATACATAGCCTATCTTTGCCCAAGAGCTTTACGACTTTGATATCTTTATCTAACTCTAATAATTCACTAAATCTCTTCAAATAACTAATAAACTGAGCTGATTCTTCATAAGAAGGAGCTACATATATTACTTTAGTACCAGGCATAATATTTACAACAAGTAAGCTAATTAATGCTAATGTATACGTCTTACCACTACCCGGAGAATCATTGAAAACATAATACTTTGCTTCATTAGTTTCCAATTTATCAATAACATCGAGAATTGTCTTTTTATGGTTAGGACTAATTGCACCCTCAGCACAAAGCTTATTTAAAAGATCCTCTAAACTCATACATGATCACCGCACCGGCCTCACTCTTCATTTTTTTAATAATTAATTTAATGGTTGTATGCTAGTCAAGTGTTCTGACGATCACCATGACCTTTTTGTCCACGATTTTCTCTGCAATCGGTTTAGGCACTGATATAAGTCCGCCCCTAGGATGCCTCATAACCTTACGGGGCCCAAACATATAGGTTTTGGACATAGTTTTCACCCCCCAGAGTTCTTGTGGCTTCAAGATAATTGTTAAAACAAAAATATTTACAATTTTCTATGATCGCAAACATTGTTTCAATTAATTTGTTGTATTATTGATTTGCACATAGTTTTATATCCGAAACAATTGATAATTTAGTTTGCACTCTTGATACTGCTCATGGAACACTGTATT
>JAMOPC010000172.1 GCA_027064845.1 Desulfurococcales archaeon
TCAAGAGCATGAGTTTTGTCTTGTCCTCTTTGAGCGCGGTATATATTATAATATCTAAGTAATGCTTGATCTTATTTGGATCAAAACCATATGAAACAAGTAATCCATAATAATAATTCTTAGGCTTACTAAGATATTTATGGACTTGTGGCTGAGTGATCTCTAGAAGCCGAGAGATCCTTCTCTGACTAAATCCTCTCTCAGATAATTCATGGGAAATAATACCCTTTAGTGGAGGAATTATTATTCTAGCAGCTATCTCTTGAAGTAGCAACCCCCCTCAACTATAGTTCTAGATTCTCTCCATATTCTTTTGACATTAGCGGTTTTTCAACTTTACTAGTCTTTTGCTTCAGCCCTGTTTCTATTTTTGAAGCAATCATTTCAGCTAGTGATATGATCTCTTCTAATACAAGGATTTCTTCATTAAAGATATCTTCATATGCCATCATTTCTTCGAGTATAGCCACTATCTGGTCTAATTCATTAAATACTATTTCTCTAAACACTTTCTTATCAATGGCATTTAAGGTATTTTTGAAAGACAGTCTTCTCAATGTTGTGAGAATCCTAGATGGTTCTAGGCTCTTATACTTGATTAGTAACAGTCTAAGTTTTGGCTCATTAACTTCAGTACTGCCAGAGTATTCTAGTAGTGCTCTCCTAGTAGTTTCTAAGTCAACAAATGTCCACCATTTCTGATTACTACTAGAATATGATTTTTCTATAATTCCATATTCTTTCTCGAGTATTCTCAAGAGATTTGCTGGGTTATAGTTTATGCCTAGTTTTCTTAGCTTAAATACGAGGTATTTAAAACTAAAATCTCCAAGTCTGTGATCAATATTTGGGTCAAGGGCTATTTCAAGAGCTGTTTTTAAAACTATAAAACCCTTATCGCCATAATTGCTTAGAAACTCTAGAACTCTATACTTTATAGTAGTGTCTATTTTCACTACAAACCCCACTTTTATTCTCGATAATTAGGTATATATTAAGTCTTTGAGATAATTTTAAATACTGATGCCATGATTCCAAGTAATATTACTGTATTACCGAGATCCATTATAGGTTAAATGAAGGTATTTGAATATGAATAAGATTATTCTAGAAGTTAGGGATCTGCACAAGATTTATGATAATCGTGTACACGCGGTGAAAGGGATTTCGTTTAATGTTTTTGAAGGAGAAATCTTTGGCTTGATCGGTCCTAACGGGGCTGGTAAAACAACTACTTTGAGAATGATCGCTGGATTATTGAAGCCTACTAAGGGTATAATATTGCTAGAAGGAATGAATGTTTTATCTGATCAAGAAAGAGTTAAGAGTTTAATAGGGTATCTCCCGGAGGAGGCTGAGGTGTATCCGAGGCTAACGGGAATGGAGCATATACGTTTCTATGCCAAGCTCTATGGTCAAGATAATATTGATGAAATGGTTAACTATGCTGTAAAAATTAGTGGGCTCGGAGAAAAATTGAGAGAAAAAGCAGGGGCTTATAGTAAAGGTATGAAAAGGAGATTACTATTAGCAATAGCATTAATGCGTAAACCCAGGCTTGCAATATTAGATGAACCAACTAGCGGATTAGATGTTTATGCCTCTGTTAAAGTTAGAAAACTTATAAAGGAATATGTTAAAGAAACAGGCTCGGCTGTAATACTCAGCAGTCATAATATGTTAGAAGTAGAATATCTGTGTAATAGGGTTGCATTCATATATAATGGTAGAATAATAACAACTGGTTCTCCTCGTGAACTAGTTAAGAAATATGGAGTTGAAAATCTTGAAGAAGCATTTGTAAAAGCTCTCGAGGAACAAAAGCAATGAAGACAAGGCTTAATTATTTGAAAACACTTATTTGGAAAGAATTGCTGGATCTATCAAGAGATAAGAAAACAATATTTACAAGCATACTTCTTCCGCTCGTGATGCTTCCACTTATTGGTTTGCTTAGCTTGGCACTTGTATCAGAACAGCCTGTGAGAGTTGCGGTGATAGATCTTGATAATAATACTTATACCGATCCGTACCTCAATATAACATTTTCTTCTAAATGGGTATTGAATAACATAACATATTATTTGAAGAAATATGGGTATATCGTTAATATAAGCCATAGTACCGATATATTATATGATCCCAGCATTGATCTCGTAGTAGTAATACCGAAGGGATTCAGTAAAAATGCTACAAGTTTAGATAATGTAGCACGAGTCATAATTTATAAGAAAGCAGGTGTACAAGCAGCAACAAGAGCTGAATCCACTATAAGTAGTGTCCTCAACTACTTATCATATAGGTTATCAAATGAGAAAATATCTTCAATTGCTCGCTTATTAAATGTAACGATAATCCCGGATGCTATTAGAAATCCGGTTCAATCGAAGACAGAAATAGTAACTATTCATGGAACACCTGCTCAGCCCGAAATCGAGATGAAGAACATGTTTGCAAGGATCTTAGTACTTGGTCTAAGTTTCGTTATAGCCCCAGCAGCTTCTTTTGTTATTGATGGTATTATAGGAGAAAGAGAAAGGAAAACAATTGAAATGCTATTAGCGAGTCCAGCACCCGTAACTAGTATAATATATTCAAAAATGATAGCTGCTACGGTCCTTGGATTAATAACTGCGATTGCTGATGCTATGGGCCTCGTAGCTTATATGTTCCTCTTTAGTCTTGCTACAGGTATACCATTTGGTCTAGTAATTGATCCAATGATTCTCTTGGTTCATTCAATAACTTCTTTCTTCACAATCTTGTCAACAATAACAATATCTCTACCATTTATTACTAGAACCAGAGGAATAAGAACGGCTTCAAACATAGCTAGCATAGTTACAACGATCGGAATAGTATTCTTCTTTACAGGCTTTATGATTGACTATATACGTTTACCTCCAAGTATTCTTTATCCCTTGTACTTAGTACCATTTACACACAGTATACTAGTTATTCAATCATACATTGTAGGATATTACCTAAGAGCAATACTACACGGATTAGTCTTAGCAATAAGTAGCGTGATCCTATTATTCCTTACTGCAAAAACAATAAGCACAGAGAGATTATTAGTTGCTCCACTATAATATATTTAGATTGATGATGAGCCCAGGCGACACAGAGCCACATTAATAAAAGGCTATGAAGTATTCAGCCTTAACTGATCAATTTTATAACCAAGATTTTTTAGCTAGGCATACTCATATAAAGATGCAAACTAAGAATTCGATATAAGTAATTATATCAGGTGAATGCCTTGGTGTTTGTATCTCATTATAAAATTGTGCTCGCATCAAACGAGAATGGAATAATAGATCCGAAAGCTGTTTCAGAAAAACTCGGTTTAAGCATTTCAACTGTTAAAAAATACATAAAGAACCTCGAGAACGAGGGCCTCATAATATATAAAGATGGAGTATTCAAGCTAACAAATAAAGGAGAAGCCTTAAAGAAGAGCCTATTAAAACTAAGAAATAAAGCAGAACAAGGAATTAGCCCTTATCTAGTAACAGAACCCGATACTGGAGTTCTAATCCCCTTATCGATCAAGAATTATGAACAATTGTATGTTGTTATTAAATATGGACTTGCTCCAAGAAATATACTTGAAGAACACTTCAGGAGAGGATATTTAGCTAAGTGGATAAAGGAAGTTCTTGGCGATGAGTATTTTGCCAAACTTTATAGCGAGGGAAAGATCAAAACGTTAGATGATCTCAAAAACTATATTAAGAACATGATTAAACTCATCAAATGATTATAATGATATATATCATAACTTTGGAGTATTGCTTAAAAGTCATGTGATAAAATTGGAGAAGTTCGAACCAATAAAGATAGAAGAAACTATTAGAAGTAATCTACCTAAATTCCGCTGGTGGCCTCGAGAAGCTTTATCAATAGAAAAGGTCCGTATAGCTTATGCCAAGTTTGTTAATGATAAGTATCTTATAACTCTTCTTAAACACAATAACTATTTGTTCTATGTTCCATGGCTAAGTCTTCATAGAAAGGATGAAAGATTAGGAGACAGGTATATCAGACTAAATAATCTATATTTGTATGAAGCGGAATTCTTTCCAGAGTATTTCGATTTATTGGAATACGAGGAGTACATGTATAAGGAATATAGTAAATTATTTGGTAAATCAATCCATGCGGAACCATTAACTCTTGAATCAACTAATATAGTTGCAAAACATGTTCTCAACACTGGTTATGAAGTAGTTGTTAAAAGCTATAGGCTCTTACCGAGAATAAATTACGAGCCACTAATGATATCTAAGCTTGCTGAGGAAGGGTATAAACATATACCGTTACTCTATAGAATATATAATTTAAAAGAAGAAACAGTGACATTAATAACGCAGTATGTTCACGGAGACGGCGATGGAGGATATCCTTTCTATACATCATACCTAAATGCTTTAAGGACAAGATCTATGAGAAGTAGGAACGCCTATAGACTCGGCCTAGCTAGTAAGCTTGGTATAATAATTGGGGAAATGCATATTTTTCTTAATAAAAAGACAGAGAATGAGTTTTTCGGGCTAGAAGAAATCAGTAATGAAGACGTTTCGAGATGGAGTAAAAGAGTTAAAAAAAGGTATAGTGAGATTTTACGTGTTTTTGATAAGATAATCGAAGGATCTGAGGGAGAAGATAAGAAATACTATGAGTTCTGGAAAAACATTTTCTTGCAATCACAAAAACTTATAGACAATATTGACTACATATTTAGCGTGTTTGAAAACGCTTGTAAAGCTAGGATACACCAAGACCTGCACCTAGGCCAAATGATCTATATTGATAAAACAAATGATTTTATAATCACCGATTTTGAAGGCGAGCCTGGTAGAAGTGAGGAGGAGAGAATCGAGAAAGAACCTCCTATAAGAGACATAGCGACAATGATAAGGAGTTTCCAATACCTTGCTTTCATGGCATATCTTGAAGCACGTAATAAGAGTCTTGATGTTGTTGCTAGAAAATTATTGAAGAATGATGTTACTTGGGAATGGCGCATGAGACATTCTCTCAGTATGTTATTATCATATATAACTATTACATCTAATCCCGACATTCACTGTTTCAAAGACAAAATGGTCCTTGTAGAGCACTATAATAATGTATTAATGCCTTGGCTTATTGAGAGAGCATTATATGAAATAATGTATGAGTTAATGTATCGTCCAAAATGGGTTGCAGTACCTATAATTGGCTTACTAAACCCAGCCATACCCGTTAATATTCCTTAAGGTATTAGTTATATTATTCACCATAGATAATTTATGATGGTGAAGATTATTTGACAGATATTGTTTTCATGTTTGAAGTCCATCAGCCTTACCGACTTGATCGAAATGCTTACAATAAATTATTAGAAAAAGCCCTCAGAGGTAGTTTAGAACCACACGATCTCGAAGACGCTATTTTTGATAACGGGCTCAACAAGCTTGTGATGGAGAGAGCTTCTAGGAAATGCTATGTTCCAGCCACAAAGATTATCTTAGAAAACATCTTGAGGTATAAGAATACGAGTAAACCATTTAAGGTGAGCTTCTCTATAAGTGGAGTATTCATTGAACAAGCCAAAATGTGGGCACCAGAAGTTATTGATTTGTTTATTAAATTGAGAGAAACAGAAATGGTCGAATTCATTGAACAAACTTATTATCACAGCTTAGCAGCGTTCATGCCTCTTGATGACTGGGCTGAGCTGAGAGAACAAATAGATGAGCACAAGAGAATAATTAAGGAGACATTTGATTATGTTCCGCATTCTATTGAAAATACAGAATTTACATATAATAATGATATAGCGTGGCTGTTTGATAAAATGGGTTACAAGGTTGTTTTGACCGAGGGTGTAGATTGGGTACTTGGGTGGAGATCGCCTAATTATGTCTACAAAGCATATAATAGTGAAATAAAGGTTTTAATGAGAAATTATAGATTAAGTGATGACGTAGGCTATAGGTTTAGTGATCGTTCATGGGATCAGTACCCATTAACAGCTGATAAATATGCTTCATGGCTAGCAGCTACTCCCGGCGATGTCATATTTCTGGCAATGGATTATGAGACATTTGGTGAACATCATTGGCCTGAAACAGGCATACATGAGTTCCTGAAATGGCTTCCCGGAGAAATACTCAAATATAAACACTTAGAGACCTCGACGCCTAGTGAAGTAATTAACAAATATCCTGTAAGAGATAGAATTGATGTTCCTCCATGGTCTACTATTAGCTGGGCTGATGAAAGAGACCTAAGTGCTTGGCTTGGAAACCAGATGCAAAGAAATGCTTTCAAGATATTAACAGATCTTAGACCTTATGTGAAAGCATTAAATGATCCCGAGATAATACGTATATGGAAATTATTAACAATAAGCGATCACCTATACTATATTGCTACAAAGTTTGGTAGTATAGAACAAGTCCATAGCTACTTTTCACCATACAAGAATGCCCCTGATGCTTATGCTATATATGTGCAGGCACTGAGTTTGTTAGCAGGCATGATCTCGGAGAAAATATATGAGAAAAGATATGTTATTGCAAAGAGACTAATCCTGCCCAAGGATAAAGCATTCTACTTTATGAAACCAACTGGTGAATACACTGGATATGTAGCTCGTACCTTATCAGAATTCATAGAATTACTAGAGAAAGTCCCTGATGACTCCTTCTTATATCATCTAAGAAGAAGAGATTTTCAAGCCTGGTTAAGAAGTATTTATGGATTAGACGAGCTAGCTAATGAGCTCGACAATATATCGAAATTATCTGAGTCTGTTGAGGAATTAAGAAGGAAAACCCTAAAGTTACTCAAAGATTTTTATCACAATAACTAAGTATATTTGATAACTAAAGCATAGAAGGATGATAAGGATTGGGTAAAATAAACTTTATATTTGCTATTCATTTTCATCAACCAGTTGGGCAGCTTAGATGGATCAATGATAGAATATATGAGAGATCATATAAGCTATTACTTGAAATATTTGAAAAATATGCTGACTTGAAATTTACCGTACATATCAGCGGCCCCTTATTGTTATTTCTTAATGAATATTATCCTGAGTGGATTAATAGAATAGCTAAACTCGGAGATCTTGGCACAATTGAGTTTTTAGCTGGAAGTATGGGTGAAGCGATTTTACCAATTCTTCCATCAGAGGATAGGTATTACCAAGTAAGGGAGTATATGAGATACTTCGAGAAATTATTTGGTTATAAGCCTAAAGGTATGTGGCTTCCCGAAAGAGTTTATGAGCCAAGCTTGCCAGAGGTATTGTCTAAGAATATGATTGAATATGTTTTTATAGATGACTCAACATTACAACGCGGGGGTCATTCAAGCGATAAAGCATATTATTCCTGGTTAACAGAAGAGAGTGGTCGAACACTAAAATTATTCTTTATAGATACTGGTCTAAGATATGTTCTTCCATGGAGTAGTAGTGAAGAAGTGTTTAATTATATTCTGTCTAAATCAAGTGAGGAAGGAGACAGAGTTATTGTTTGGGGTAGTGATGCTGAGAAATTCGGTGAATGGAAAGACCCTGACTGGGCGTGGAATTGGCTTAATGATTTCTTATCAAAACTACGTGAACGAAATGATATATTACTTGTTCATCCACGAGATTACTTGAAAGAACATGGTGTAAAGGGATTAATCTACTTACCAAGCGGTAGTTATGATAAGATGCTTGAATGGAGCCATGGCTTCTTCAGGAACTTCTTGATAAAATATGTTGAGAGCAATAATATGCATAAGAAAATGTTATGGGTTAGGAAAAAACTGAAACAAGCACCAGAAGTAGCTGATATAGCTTGGAGAGAATATCACTTAGGACAATGTAACGATGCTTATTGGCACGGATTGTTCGGCGGAATATATTTGATCCATTTGAGACAAGCTATTTATGAAAAATTCATCAGAGCAGAGAAATTTGCGGAGGAAACTATTGATTATTATAGAGATAAGAACCTAGTCTTCAACTATGTTGACTTTGATTATGATGGTAAAAGAGAGGTTCTTGTTGAAACACCTAGGTATAATATCTATATTAAACCTGATGATGGTGGCACTATATTCGAGTATGATTACAAAGAAAAAAGCAAAGAACACAATATACAGAATACTATGACTAGATACATGGAACCTTATCTAGAAAATACAGGTTTTATACCAGATTGGTACAGGAGGGTTAGTTCAAGGATTCATTTATGGTCCCCTGATACAGGATTAAATGACTGGATTAATAATACACCGTTTAAGGATCAAAGCGACCTAGCATTGAGGAAATATGGCGTGATCATTACTAGGGATCATAAAATTATTCTTAGAACGCTTGGAGGACACTACGTGTATGGGTTAAAACCTGCAAAAATACTTGTCGAGAAAACTATTGAGTTCAAAAACAATGGAATATCCACCAATTATAAATTAGTTAATTATGGCGAGAGACCTGTAGATACCTTAATAGGTATAGAATACCATGTTTCACCCAAAATAGATCTGATTAACAAAGATAGCCCTATTATTTACAGGATAGAGTCAGAGGAGAAAAAAGTAGAAGAGCAATGGAGAGGCATAGGTAGGAAAATAATTGTTGAAAGTAAGGTGTTCCCAGACATAGTTCTTGAATCAAGTGATAGAGAAAACGAGATCTGGGTTTCTCCACTAAATAGCTTAGCTAGAACCGAGAAGGGATTAATGAAAGTATTTCAAGGAATAGCAATAATGTTTGTCAAGAAAACAGTACTCAAACCAAAAGATGGGTATAGTGTTAGAATAAATTGGTTTATTGGGGAGAATCTTAATTGAGAATATGGCTCTTGTCTTTTGAATCAAAGTACACTAGAAAAGTGGGAGGATTAGCTGAGGTACCACCTAGTCTAGCATATGAATTAAATAAACTAGGACATGAGGCCTACGTAATTGTTCCCAGTCATGGATTTGTTACATGGAAAAAGAATGAACTAAGACTTGTTTTCGAAAATAAAACAGTATATGGTAATATTGAAGTATACATTTATGATAAACCCGAGGTACCACACATTATTATTGGTGGTGGAGTCCTAGAAGATCCCGAGGTTTATTCCCCTAGGACAATGTATGATAAGATAAGGCTTTTCAGTACGGGACTTAGGCTATATGTTGAACATCTCCTCGAGAAAAATATTTTCCCAGACATAGTTCATGGTAATGACTGGCATAGCGTCCCCGTTATTATAAGTTTGAAAAGTGTACTAGATATTCCATTAGATAAGAAAAAGACAAAATATATTTACCAGATCCATCTCCTCTCTAAGCACAAGTTTTCGTTAGAAGATATATCCAGTAATATTGGCGTCGATCAAGAAACTGTTGTTACCGGAACATATGGTGCTCGCACGATCAGAGAATACTATGAACTATCAAGCGGCTATGCTGATAGACTCGGAGGCTTATTATCCGATACTGTTGTCACAGTTAGCAAGAACTATGTACGAGAAGTGATCCGTAGAATAGGCTTAGATCTTGAGAATAGAATTGACTATATACCTAATGCTTCTCCATGGAAGCTAGATGATGTAATCAAAGAGGTCGCTATATATCATAAAGATAACATAATACAAAATATTCTTAGTAATGAAAAGATGGTTTTGGAAAACAAACATGTACTCAGAGATTATTTATTAAGAAAAGCTATCGGAAACCTACAAGAAGATGAACCAATCATACAGTTGTCTAATATACGTGAACTTATTTACAAAATAGATATTCCTCCATTCATTGGTAAAGGCAAAGTTGAAGCATTCAAAGACTATGGGCCTTTAGTATTAATGACGGGTAGACTTACTAGACAAAAAGGCTTCCACTTACTATATAAAGCAATAGATCAGCTTGTCCAGCTTTTGCCCGAAATAAAAATACTCGTATTAACTCTTCCTGTTTGGGGAAGTGAACAGCTTATTAATGATATGGTTGAGTTAGCAATCCTATATAGAGAAAATGTGAGAGTAATCCTAGGTATTGCGAGAAGCATTTATAAATTAGCCTATCTTGCTTCTAATGCATTACTTGCTCCAAGCTTATACGAACCCTTCGGCTTGATGGCTCTTGAAGCGATGGCTGTAGGAACCCCGGTAGTAGCTAGTAGAACAGGGGGCTTGGCTGAAACAATACTAGATATTTTTGAACACGGAGTCCTTGGTACAGGACTACTTTTTGAGTCTGGAAATATAGAAGAAATGGTGAATAGGATCGTTGACTTAGTATTGTTGATCGAGTTGGCGAGGTATAGGGAGTGGAGTAAAGAATGGTTGAATGTCTTATATAGAATAAATAATGAGAGAATTATAGAACTCATTTTGTCTAATCCGAAAGCCCCTAAACTTATAATGGATTCTTGTATTAGGAGGTCACTAGACTATAATTGGAGGAATTCTGCATTAAAAGCACTAAAGATTTATGCGTGATTAATATTTAGAAGCGGGTGAATTAATTGGTTAACCTAAATGATTATGTTTCAATTATCCATCCACAGATAATAGATGGTATAGAAGCCTATCTTGTATTTGATAAACCAGCTTATCGAATAGGTTCTATGGTCAAAGCTGTTGTTTTATTAAGAAACCATGGATCGTCCCAAAGTATTGATGTAAAGATAGTCGAGTCTTCAAATAATGCGGTCTTGACAGATAAATTAATGATAGGAGAAGGTGAGCTAGTTACTAAAACTTATGATTTACCTATCGGTGACAAAGAAGGTGTTCATGAGTTCAAACTAGTTATCAACAATAAAGTATATGATACGACAAAGACCATAATACGTGACCCAAGTAGTAGGAAGCCATTGTATTTAACAATAGTATGGCATCATCATCAAGCACCCAATTACACACCTGATGGTAGGATTCATTCGCCATGGGCATATATTTATGTCTGGGGTGAACAGTTAAAACCATACGGTAAGGGGCCATATAATTTCCACGCCGTAATATTGAAGAAGCATCCTCACTTCAAGGCTACATATAATTTAAGCCCTAGCTTACTCTATCAGTGGAGACTAGCCATAGAGAGAGGAATAGAGTTTATAGATGGTAAAAAATATGATCCTTCAACTCCCGAAATAATGTTGGTTAAAGAGACGCTGGACTCCTATATCGATTCACTTAATCGGGGTCAGATCGACGTATTAACAAGTATATATGCTCATACAATAGCCGGGTTTTTAACCGATGTTATGAAAGCACACGATATAGTGTATGAGGAAATCGCTTATGGGAAAAAGATAACAGAAGAAACTATGGGTAGTTCGTACGAAGCACAGGGAATATGGACTCCTGAAATGGCTTTCTCGATGGATTTAATTCCAATATATTACGATAATGGTATCAGATACACTGTTCTAGACGAAGTTCATCACTTTAACCATGCTGAAGGAGATAAGAACAGCATATATGAACCGTATATAGTTGTTGATACATCTTCTGGAAAATATATTTACGTATTTTTTAGAGACTCTGAGTTAAGCAATATCATGAGTTTTAATAATAATTTCTATAACGAAATACATGCTTGGAGAAACGCTTATGAATATAGTCTTCGAATAGCATATAAGTGGTTTATTAAAGAAGCTAAATCTCTAGTTATAGCTCTTGATGGAGAAAACTGGATGATCTTCTCTAAGAATCCTCCGGCAACAGCCATATTTCTCGACAAGCTAGCTATTTACCTCGAGACATTACAAGATATGAGTTTCTTCAAGTTATCAACCCTAAGAGAAATAATGGAGAACATTCCGGCATCCAAGGTATTAACAAATATTCCGACAAATACATGGTTAGGAACATTTAGGAAGTGGAGAGGAGAAAGACAAGAACATGAACAGTATTGGGTAAGAGCATACGAAATATATAGGAAGATCAATTGTTATGAGAAACTCATTGGCGGGAAAGACCAGGATAGTAGAAGAGCTAGATGGTCTTTATGGCATGCTCTTGATAGTGATTACTGGTGGGCAGAGTTCTGGTCACCTAGTATCATAAATATGTGGTTGGCAGAAGCTAGAAACATAGTAGAATCTAATTTGAAGAAAGTACGCATTAGAGAAGCTAAGGTAGATAAAGAACCTTTTGAAGACGAGGAATTCAATATACTTGTCATAGTAGATAATGAACTAGATAAAGACATATACGTGACAGTCACTATTGGGTCGCCAGGCCTCATGATGTTAAGAGATGAACTAAAACCATTAATTATAAAAGCCAAGTCTTCTTATGCTAGAAAAATTCCCGTTAAAGCTACATATAGTGGTTTATATCTAGTAGTTATTTCACTAGTATCTAATGGTGTATTAATAGATAGTAAAACAGTTAAAGTAAACATAAAACCTAAACTTCCACCAAATCCACGTTAATAATAATGAAAATTCTTTTAAACGATAATTAAAAATATTAGCTAATTCGAACATATCATAGTGCTGGAATAAATTATTGAATTACCATGAGGGTTACAGTATCCATACTAACTAGGTCAAATAAAACAATAGAGGAATAACTAGAGCTAGATAATGAAAAATAGGTGGGAATCATAAGATGAAAAGAATAGTTATAAGTCATTGGGATCTCGATGGATTAGCTGGTGCTACAATATTAAATATGTCCATGAAGGTTTCCAAGACTTACTTATCCTCCATAACAGCTATACCTAAATACATTAATATGGCTATACAAAATATTGGTGTAAAAGGAGAGATCTGGATCTCAGATTTAAATCCTCAGCCAAACCAAATAAATGAGTTAAGGAGTCTGTTGAAGGAAGCTGTGGATAGAAAAATAAAAATATATTGGTTCGATCATCACGAATGGGATAAATCAATATATGATATGTTGATCGAATTCAAAGATAACATATGGTATCGTGTTGACCCTAATACTATAGCATCTGATCTAGTAGCAAGGTATTTTGATCTCACAGATGATAAATATGTTTCAAAACTACTAGAGCTAGCATTTGACGATGATTACTTCCTAAATAGGTACGAGTTAACCGTTATGTGGAGAAGAATACTCAGATGGTATGGTTGGCCCATAAGATATAAGGCTCTTGACTCCTTCATAAAAAAGAATCTTAAGCCTATATGGATGATCGAATTATATAAGAGAGAAGTAAAGAATATTTATGAAAACATGATCAGAGAAGCAATTAGTAGATCAGATACAATTATTACGCGACAAGGCTTAAAAATAGTGATATTTCAAGACGTAGACCCACGTATACATCCCGGAGAAGTCACATACATCGCTAAAACCAATGGACTAATAGCCGATATATATATTATAAGATATCCGAGAGGAATCAGTCTTAGAAGCGACTATATAGATGTATCATTAATAGCCAGAAAGCTAGGTGGAGGTGGACATAGAAACGCTGCAGGCATACCGGGGCTTAGGGACATTAACTCACTCCTATCATTCATAACTTCTCTCGAAGAAAAGAGAAAACTCAGAGAGAGTATTTATCTCCAATAAGAATAGATCACATAAAACTGTGCTGGGTTTATTATGTATTCAATCTCTAATATCTTAGCTGTCACACTCACAGCACTCATGCCTGGCATAGAAGCAAGAGGAGCCATTCCTCTCGCATTAGCCCTTGGCTTCGATCCATTCACAGGTTTACTTTTATCTTATACTGCTAGCTCGCTTCCATCAATAATACTTGTTTATGGGCTATCCTGGCTTGAGAAACACATTATCTCAAAGATCTCGTTAGCTAGAAAAATCTATGAGTATGCATTAAGTAAGGCTAGGAAAAAAGCTAGAGAAGTAGAGAAATATAAAATAGTGTATATAGGGCTCACCCTATACGTCGCTATTCCTCTTCCACTAACTGGTGTATGGACGGGCTCGCTGATTGCTCATATTCTTGGGTTAAATAAATGGAAATCAATAATGTCGATCTTTGCAGGTAATCTTATAGCTTGCACATTAATCCTCCTCCCCAGC
>JAMOPC010000173.1 GCA_027064845.1 Desulfurococcales archaeon
CACCATGGAATATATGGGGGCTGAATAACAGTTGATCTACCGTTGAGATAACTAACAATATCCTGAACATACCAGAACACTGAAGCCTCAATACTCATTCTCCTACCCTTATACTCTATCTTAGACACTGTGAATTCCTCATAGTATTTCCTAGACAAGAGCCTAGCAAGACTAGCTCTGCTCATCTTTTTAAGCTCCCTCTTATCCATCTTGTAGAGGAAACTAGCAACAAATCTATCAACTATCGGTCTATACGGCTCCATGAGATCAAATACTAGTGATAACTTACCAGGTCTGCGTGAGTGAAGGAATCCTTGGAAAGGATCAAGGCTGAACCTCAACACGTATTTCCAAACAGTTCCAGCCAAACCATTATACGCTACGTTCAAACAGAGATTAACAACATCGATCTCTTTCGACTTATCTCTTCTCTGAAGCCTCTCCTTAAAACCGTATTCTCCGAACACAAGCCTCATACCATCCCAATAAATATTAGCAGCTTGTGCCTCAATACTCATAATCTTCCTCCTACACTCCTCAAGATCCTCCGTCTCGATCTCTTTCAAAGACTCCTTCAAAGCCTTGATCTCCTCACCCTTCTCGTAGAGAATCCTAGCCTCCTCACTCCTCCTACCACGCGACTTACTATAATATTTCAAGTTACTGACCTGGTTCCCAAGCTTCCCAGCAATAATCATAGCAGCCGCCCTACAAGCCCGGCCATCCTCAAGAGACCTATACTGCTCAACCCTATTCCTAACAGTCCCACCACACCTAGCATGAACAAACAAGCCAAGAGGCCTACCAGTAGAAGAAGTAATCAAAACATCAACACCAGCATCCGCCAAAAACCTCAACAAATCAGCACCAATACCAGCCTTCCCAGAAACAACAACCATCCTAACCCTCTTAACAGGAAACTCCTCCCTCACACCCCTCCCAGAAACAACAATCCTACCATGCTTCTTCCCAATAAAAACACCATAATCATCAACAACCAAATGACCCCAATCAGTCAAAAACACCAAACTAAACAACACCAAGATACAAAAATAACAACCAAAATATACAAACTTTACCATCCAATAAATAGAACCCCAATCGAAGATCCAACCATTATACAAACTTCTAATAGGTTCCCGAAACTAATTACTCTATAGAAGCTTGGTCGAAGACACCTCACTACATAACCCCAATGATCAAAAACACTTAAATAGCATTCGAACAAAAGAATTAAATGTATAAACAGACTTCGACCAATGGTAACAATACTAATAGAATTGAAAGTTTCCTAGGACTATTATGGACTACTGATGCAATCGATATAGGTAACAATACTAATAGAATTGAAAGACTAGTAAGTGAGTTAAAGGAAAAGAAGCCTGTTCCTCGCGTAACAATACTAATAGAATTGAAAGAGGCGGTTTTCATGGTTTCACCTCTTCTTATTTACATATATGTAACAATACTAATAGAATTGAAAGATACAGTTGGGTAAAGGCAGGTTAAGGCAGGTATTTAAAGTAACAATACTAATAGAATTGAAAGACATTGTATGAGATTATCCTGTGCTGCAGCTTCATGGTTTAGTAACAATACTAATAGAATTGAAAGCAGCTTGCTGATGTGTATTTCGAACTAGCTAGATGGCATGGTAACAATACTAATAGAATTGAAAGTAACTATCCCCCTAGAAGATGATATACTAAATAATTTATATGTAACAATACTAATAGAATTGAAAGGGGGCTAGGTTCAGGAAGCTCATCTTGTTATAGTTGAACAGGTAACAACATATATAGAATTGAAAGTCCAGTATATCGTATAGTTCGCTCATGCTATGTGCTATGTAGGTAATAACATATATAGAATTAAAAGTGCACTATCCACAGCCACTTGTTCTCATCCTCGACACGCTGTAACAACATATATAGAATTGAAAGAAGTAAAAGCATTTCCTTCGCCTGTTTATCAATATGAGTAAGTAACAATACTAATAGAATTGAAAGTTTTCAAGATCCTTTGGCCCATATCCCGTGATCTCGAAGGTAACAACATATATAGAATTGAAAATGTATTTGGTTTGGCCTATTAATGGCACTATTACGTAGCCTTGTTAAAGCTTGTAAGCCTCTAAGGGTAGTATCTCATAGCTTACTCGAGGGGGATCGTGATGAATCCAGCCGTAGTAGATATTATTAGCTATACTTTGACATATGAAGCTATGGAAAGGGTAAAGGGCAAAATGAAACTAGTCGCTAGTCTCTAAATAATTTATGTAGTCTTTTTGGGGAGGACATAATAGCTTTTTGAGAGGGGGGAGGGCTTATAACTTGTCGAGGTATCTATGTGGGTAAACCCCCGGTTTCCAGCGCAGTGTTCCTCCTGATCCTTAGTTCTATAGCCCCTCTCATGAGGGGGTTTTGGCTAGGGATTGATCGTAATTCCTGGGCGTGAACTGGGGAGTTCTCCAAATTCTTGACTATCTCTTTCCGGGAGCTACGGAACCCTCTCATGATTAGGCTTTTCTTTGTTAGTTAGGTTCTGGTTTTAGAAGCTGTTTTGGGGAGTATGGGGAATCAGCTAGTCTCTAAAGGTTGTTCTTAGAACTCTTTCTTCTTTGTTTTCCTTATTTATTAATTAGGAGAATATCCTTACCAAGAAATAAACAAGTTAACGGAATTC
>JAMOPC010000174.1 GCA_027064845.1 Desulfurococcales archaeon
GGCTATACAGTCTTGGGGAACAAAGTAGGATTAACGTTACTAAAATCACCATTAATACCAAACCCATACAACGACATAGGCAGACACAGAATAACATACTACATATACCCACATAAAGGAAACACATGGCAAGCAGATATACCAGCAAAAACAGCCGAACTATGGACTCCCCTAAAAATATTCAAAACAAGCAAAGAATACAACGAAACACTACTCACAATAAAACCCGAGAAGAAAATACTGGTGCCAGGAATAAGGAATACAAAAAATAAAATAATCATCAGGCTCTACAACCCAAGACCATACAAGGTAAAAACAGAGATGATAACAAGACTAAAAATATTGAATGAAACAAACCTACTCGAAGAACCAATAAAATCGATAGATAACAACTTTGTAA
Organism: Desulfurococcales archaeon; assembly: GCA_027064845.1. Lineage (GTDB taxonomy): Archaea > Thermoproteota > Thermoprotei_A > Sulfolobales > Desulfurococcaceae > JAGHDU01. The sequence goes on from JAMOPC010000174.1 coordinate 401, forward strand.
TGAACAAATTCGAAGTAAAAACAATACAAGCAACTAAGTAATGTATGTATCATTATCAAAGTATTCATATCAGAGATCTAGGTGTATGATTACGTAGGGAAATTAATTATATATTTTTATCCACAAAGTTATAACATAGTAACCGATCTTGTTGCTAGACAATTACAGAGAAGCGCTGAAAAGAATATTAGAAAACAGATCAAAAGAGAAGGGAATTAGAATTTCAAGAAGTATTAAGGATTCTCATAAAATCGGATTACTAGCTCGTAAATGCTTTGAAGAATCATATGAGGTGATCGTGTGGAGGAAAGAAAAGAGGATTATAAAAGTAAGGAGATTTGTTTGTTAGCCGAAAATCTTTCAATGACTATATTAGTTTTCGAAATGAGTTAATTAAAATGTATGATACTACTCTTCGATTGGCTTATTTTATTGAGTTTGTGAATGGTTGATATTCAAAGACTCGGGCTTTGTCGTTATTACGGCGGATTTGCCGTAGAATCACTTACAGAAAGAGCATATAGAACTTTAGACATCGATTTAATCACAAATAATCCTAGAGTTGCAAAAATACTTGAAAAATTCCTTGAAAAGATCCCAGAAAGAATTGGTCGTGGGTATTTAAGCATTTACGTAGAATTAGTTGCTAAATCGATCGATATTGTAGCAATTATATATACTAGGCAAAAGCCTCCGTTGAAAATGATTGTCTATGATAAGACTATTTATATCGATCCCCTTGAAGACCTAATAGTTTACATATCTCTCGACATGGAAGTACCGGGATTCTACTCTTGATAGAGATAAAGCTTTATGGCTTCAGATTGTTCTTAGAGATAAACCTGATCTTGAACATTTGGAAAAAAGAGCTAAAGAAGAAAATGTATTAGATAAGTTCAAAGAATTGCTTAAATACACTTAGCTGTACGGGTCTTATATTGGGTGTTTCTTATTGGTTTTGTATTAGCATTTTTGTTATATTGTGGTAGATTTCTTCGTTTTGGGCTCTATTTTTATTCTTGATTAGATAATATTTTATGCTTAGGAGGTGTCTGTTATGGGCTCTTTATTGATTGAGGCTAGGTATGTTATTCCAGTAAGGCCTCGTGGCAAGATCATTAGGGATGGTGCTGTTGTTGTTGAGGATGATAGGATAGTGTTTGTTGGTAAGAGGGATGAGGCTAGAGCTAAGTATAGTGGTTTTGAACACGTTATCAAGGCTGATCGCCATGTTGTGATACCAGGTATTGTTAATGCGCATTGCCACTTGTTCCAGAGTATTTTGAAGAATATTGGTATTGATATGGAGCTTGTCAGTTGGTTGAGAACTAGTATTCATCCAACACTTGCTAGCTTCACGGATGAAGATTTCTACGTGGCTGCTAAGTGGGGCTTGATCGAGAACATTAAGAGTGGTGTAACTAGTATTATTGAGAACCACTATGGTCCGAGAGGGCATGAAGCTGTTATTAAGGCATTGATAGAGTCTGGTCTCCGAGCAGTTCTTGCAAGGGGTATCTATGAAGTAAACGTTCTTATAGATCTGTTGAAGGAGACTCCAGAGCAGGCTTTGAGTCATGTAGAGTCTCTCGTTAAACAGTATCATGGTAAAGAAAATGGTAGAATAAGAATAGCTGTTGCTCCAATGCACCCATATAATGCTAGTAAGGAACTATTATTGAAAGCCAAGGAGCTTGCTGATAAATATGATTTGATATATCATACACATACAGCTGAGTCTAAGAAGGATCAAGAACTAGTTGTCCAGCTACATGGTAAGACCGATGTAGCACTACTTTATGAGTTGGGTATACTTAGTCCTAGGTATCATGCTGTCCATGCTGTAAACGTTAGTTCTGAAGAGATCAAATACATTGCTGAGACTGGTGCACACGTTATACATAATCCGGAAAGCAATATGTATCTTGGATCAGGGATAGCTCCGATACCAGAATATATGGAGGCAGGAGTAAACGTAGCATTAGCAACAGACGGTGCCGGAAGCAATAATAACAACGACATGATCGAGGCTATGAGATTTGCAGTATTCCTACACAGAGCTGCTAAAAGCCACCCATCAATAATAACTGCTTGGGACGCACTCGAAATGGCTACTATCAATGGAGCAAAAGCACTAGGACTTGAAAATGAGATAGGCAGTCTTGAACCAGGTAAGAAAGCTGATATAACTATTATAAAGCTAGATGCTCCACACACAGCCCCCGTCCACGACCCCCTAGGAGCTATTGTATACTGTGCAAACGCACAAGATGTCGACAC
>JAMOPC010000175.1 GCA_027064845.1 Desulfurococcales archaeon
GCATTCATAGAGATTTATTTTCATTGTATTAAACGATTCATTAACTATGTCTAGTAATCCTATCTTTTGTCTAAGGAATATCTTTGGTAAATCCTCTATTGATTTCACAGTACCTTTTTCTACAAGACTGTATCCAAGGTCTTTCCCAGAGGCTTTCATAAGTATTTTCATTAATGATATACTATAATTCATTATTCCTCGAATAATCATTCTATACGTACGTATGTAAGTTTTATCAATTGGATTAAGTGAGCTGAAGGTAGGTCTATGAACTGTTACAGGATATGCTCTTTCTGTTATCCTATACATTATAGAATTATTTCTTCTATTGGAGCTAGTTTTCTTTGTATTCTTTCTATTCTTTTCCTTATAGTAAATCTTTCTCCAGAACTCTATTCTTTTCTTTAAGAATTCTTCATCAATAAATATTCCTTTCATCTTGTCATTAGTAAGGGTAAATTTCTTTGATAAGTCTAGCCTAATCATTCGACTCGCCTGATATGTCTTAAAATCACTTGTAATACCTTATTATGTTTATTTATATAACCATCTAAATGATTGTCGTTGATCGTCCTTGCTGTAAAGAGATACTAGATATAGTGTCTCTTAGTCATTACTTACTGGCCCAGTCTAGATCTTCTTACATATAGGTCACCGTTAACCTGCATAGAAGAGTTTTCCTCCTACCACGATTTTTCATTGATTTTTGATTTCTTTTGGTCGCAGTAGATTATTCGCTTGTTTAGGTACTTGTGGTTTTTGAGAGGTCTTTTGAATCACTGTGTTTGTATTCTTCTTCTGCATTATTGGTTTACAGAGTCTTTAAGCTCTTGTCGGTGATAGCCTTAACTCGCAAGGCGACTCCATAGTGTTATGACAATACAGCCCCCAATGAACCATAAAAGGAGATAAAGCGGTCAAGATTTTTATGTGTTGTTCTTGTTGTGTTATATTTATGTTCTTGTTTGTTCTGCATAGATGTTCTGTTGTTTGGGGTCGGCGTTGAATGCTCCCGCAATGATGGATGAAGCCAGACCGACAGCAGGGAAAAGATGACCGATGACAAAAACACATAAAAACATATAAAGAGGCGAACCCTCACGGCAGGGATATTGGATTTTAGCTTTCTGTATCTTTTCATATCTTTTAACGCTGTTAGAAATGAAACCCATGTGAGTTATTAAAATTATATTCATCGTGAGATGAAGTAAAATTATATTCAAGAATAATGTTATGTTACTTTCAAGTTTTTAATTTAAGTTTTTACACTATTAATGCATCCTCAAACCATTAATGGTATTAAAAGAACTGGCTTCCTTGGTTATTTCCAGGTTGTTGATAGGGCTGTTCCCGATGTGTTGTTGCTTTGGGTGGTTTCTAATTATTTCTGAATACTTTTTAGCGCTGTTTGAAAGAAAGGTTTATGGCTTCGGAGGCTTATGGGTTTGATCGGTGGCCTCGGGGTTCTAAGAACCGTGGGGCCGTGAACCCCTAGGCAACTAGGGCTAAGCCACTACGGTGAGGGGCCCCGAGAAGGAGCATAATGAACCGCCCACCCTGACTTCTGAATGTTTTTAATCACAGTGAACAGGGAACGCTTCGTTCGGCTAGGAAATATGATTATCACCGGCCTCAGGTGATATTGTATATATGCACAACAATACTCTGAACAAAGATGGAATTTAGCCTAAAAATAGCGTTTCTCCCCTCACGGTACTTTTAGTTAAGTTTTCATTATTTTTTAGTTCTGTGAGGGGGGTTAGTCCTTGGTGTGGGCTCATAGGCTTCACCCACACCTCATGGGGCTCGGTCGAGCCCAACATCATCAGGCTCCCATCCGAGGCATGCATCACCACATAGCGGGTCATCTCACCAAATCACTAGAAGCATACAAAAATATTTAAACGCATCATCAAATCTGAAACAGCCTGTCAAGGACATATAAATAGTACGAATTCATATAAACCTGCTATGGCCATGTAAAAGATCAATGTTCTGAGAAATATATTAATGAGATTCTAATTATTTGATCATTCAGATATCTATTTTCGAAGATTCCATGGGTTTATCATGGTACTGGCCATTTCTCCATCTTATAGCTCATATCCCAGAACATCCATTCGTATTTGCTACTAGTTATAAATGCTTTCTTTAAACGTTCATATTCTTCCTCCTTACTATACTTATCAAACAATCTTATTAAATTAGTCGTTAGAAGGATATATTCTCTTGAAGTGTATGTTTTAATCCATTCTCGATAAATTTCATTGGTGTTATGCTTTATTAGCTCTTTATGTATTTTTGGTATCTCCATATATGTCCAAAAACAAGGCAATATTGATGCTAAGCACTCCATTAATGAGCCAAGGCTACATGTAACTAATACATGATTCACATATGCAATGTTCGTAGGGGCAGGCTCGGTCTTCAACACAGTTTCTAGTGTCAAGCCGAGTCTATGCAATAGTTTTGTGTAACTATTCATCTCAATAATCACGTCATTATATGCAAGAGTGAGAGCTTCTTTTAATAATTCATAATTCCATGCCCTAGATGCTAGTATTGAAGTAGCCTTTGTCATTCCTAATAGAAAATTATAATCTTGTACAACATAGTACTTAAACTTCTTAATAGGTAATTTACCTTCAAATAACTCGATTACAAAGGGATGTGTATAT
>JAMOPC010000176.1 GCA_027064845.1 Desulfurococcales archaeon
GCTGGATCTAATCGTTTTACTTTATCAATATTATCTTTAATCCATGGGCACTCGAGACTCACTCTCAAGGTATTATCATCCCATCCCACTAGTAAAGGATACATTTGACACGCTAGTGGTTTATGCTCATGAATACTACACTTATTGTCTTTAAGGAACGGGCATAATCCATTGATTATCCACTTGTAGAGTACAACTATGCTCTTGTCCCCGGCAGAATATATTATGTATGGCTTAAACATGAGATCTTTATTAATCAAACTGCTTAGTTTCTCTAATTTTCTCTTCTCCCATGGAAAAACCACAGGCATTTCTTCATAATTTCTGAAAAAACAGCATATCTCTCCTCTCATAAGACATTTAAAGCGAGTAACCAAGGCTTCCACCACTAAATCCAGTGTAGTATATTCTTATCAATCTCTGTAGATCAATATTATTTGGAAAAACAATTTCATAGCGTGAAACCAACTCGGAGATCTTATCGACAATACATGAATCAACAATCTTCATATATGAATTTATAAAGACAATATCATTACTAAAAAGAACATTGAATAATTCAAGAAATGGGTGCCTAAGTATCTCTAGAATATCCCTAACTAGTTCCTCTGTTTTAACATAAATGCTTCCACTATGACACTTAATAGCCATGGATAAATACCCAATAGTATAAGTGAGCTTCGGCAACGTGCTAAATATACATATTCTATTCTTTTTCTCTCCGAAACAAGCACATGTCTTTTTTTGTATCTCCTTCCTCTTTTTATGTAGGTCATTCCCTATATTCTTCAATACTTTCCCAAGATTCTTTCTAGTCTGAATAAACAAGTACTTAACAGGGTGGTACAAAGGTTTATAAATACCTAGATCCCAATTTGTTAAGTATTCATATGTTCCTCTAGAGTATTGGAAAATAGTTCCCACAATATATGACTCCTTATCAGATCCGCTACCTACACTCATTAGAACCAAACCATATATTTTTGATAAACCAGTATCCCTGGAGATCTTATCAAATAACTTATCTAGGACAGACAAATAAATCTCTGAAACATGGTACGGTATTAACCCAACACATGATAGAAAATCCATCAATTCTTTATCCAAATACCTTCACCAATATAAACGATATAAGTCTTTGCAATATAAATAATAAGATTAGCGGCGGAGCCCTCGCCCGCCAGAGATCCCCGCGTACCGGGGAAGCCGTGAAGGCGGGATCCGTCGGGGTTTACCTCACAATACTAAATGATTCATCGGTTCATCTCCTTGTAACCCACCCTTCGGTATGGCTTCGTCCGTCATCGGGTGGGTGCCTCACGACCCAAGGCATGAGGCAATAGTTTGAAGTGCCTTGAGATAAATATTCATAGCTCCAATAGTGTCTCGGTCGGCCATGAACCTACATTTAGGACATGTTGCTAGTCTATTGTTGTATACTAGTTTTGTTCCGCACCTTGGGCAAACAGTTGAAGTATTTTTGGATTAATAAATATTATTAGTACGTTATTCTCTATTGCTTTAGTTATTATTGCTAACTGTAGTTTACGGTAAGCAAATCTTGAAAGCTTGTCAGCTAAACTAGAAGACTTTCTAGAGGCATTGAACCACAATCTATTAAGGTCTTCCAATACTATAGCGCTTTCAGCCCTCCTAGCTTTAAGGACTACGTACTTAGCGAACTTTCTTGTCCAATCAATTACTATATTCCTGCTTCTCTTATGAAGTGCCTTGATAATACTTAGCCACTTCTTATTTCTTTTCCAAGCATAACCATGTTTCTTTTAAATATTCTCAGCTAAATGTTTAAAACATAGTGCTTCCGTAAACCTAGTGTTTATTCTTCTAATTTTCTTTCCATTATAGATTACTATTTTCCTAAGATTCATATCGAGAGAAATTAACTTCCTAGGCCTATATGGTCTATATATCCATCTGAAAGGTGTGTTTACCCATATTTTTTCCACTCTTATCAATGCTTATAATTACCTCATACCATTTGTGTCCAAAGAACTTTCTTATATAGTTTCTACGATGTAGCAGTTTTATCTTGAACACTCTACTCCTAAGCTTAACTATGACCGTCTGATTCTCTAGGTCTATCCATGCATCATACCTGTCTAGTCTAGCTGATAGTTTCTTTAGAATGGGTTTCTTACCACCATTACTCTTAGCAGATTTAACCACTGATAAAGCATACTTATATATCTGCTTACATTGATGTGCACGAAATCCCTGTCTCCTAAGCATCTTATAGAACATCTGATGTAACTGATTAATAGTCGGTAGTCCATCCAATTCCCATAGACAATCAATAATATATTGAAGAGCTCTACGTGTAAGATATAGTTCTTCACGTAGCTCGTTTATTGTACCTTCAATCAATAATCCTCTCGCTTTCAGAGTCACAACATATTCTCCTCGGGGAACCACTCTAACCAAAGAGGTGGTGCACCCCCTCATCGGAGACATTCACCCAAAATATAATAAAGCTTATAAAAAGTGTTTAGATCTAGAAAGTTATAATTAAATATCGTAAACGGACAAAAGAACTTAATATAAACAAATATTGTATTTAGTTTATAAATGATAAAAATAAGTACCATATCTTTTCATGATTACTCTAGCGTGTTAATAGGTTATGTTTTGGTGTATTAGTGTTGCCAAGGAGATACAG
>JAMOPC010000177.1 GCA_027064845.1 Desulfurococcales archaeon
TTATGAAGGAAAAGTTATAGATACCTGTGCTGCACCCGGAGGAAAAACCACTTATATAGCACAAATGCTAGGAAACAAACACTATGTCATAGCTAATGACCTCGTATTGTATAGGTTGAAGGCACTTATAAGCCACTTAATGAGAATGAAGATCAAGAATGTGAAAGTACTATGGAGTGATGCAAGAAAACTCCCTATCTTATTGGAGAAAAAGTACCCAAGAGTGCTTGTTGATGTACCCTGTAGTGGAGAAGGCACAATTATGCTCGACCCAGGGCGTAAAACAAGAACTACTCTCAAAGACTTAGCTAAAATTGTTAGGAGAGAAATCGAAATATTATACCATACTATCGATTTACTCGAACCGGGTGGTATACTAGCATATGTTACCTGTAGTATTGCCCCAGAAGAAAACGAATATGTTTTGAACAAAGTACTCGAAATAAGAGACGACATAGAAATAACCAATCCCCCCATTAAACTCTTTGACTGGGATCCTTGGCTAACAAACTATTTAAATATGGATTTTCCAAGCGAATTCAAGAGATGTATACGGATATGGCCACACAAGCATAGAATGATAGGCTTCACCACCTGTTTGATTAAGAAGGTGTAGTAGAATTGAGAAATCACAACCATTTAGACTATAGAATAGGAAAGTTACCGTATAAGATCAGAAGTATCTTGAATTACTATATCAGGGAGATCCTCCAAGTGAATCCTACTAAATATATTGGCCTTGAACAGTATCTAGCTTGTTTTGATAAATATTGCTTCATTCACCAAGGATCGGGGAAATTTGACGGAGCAACTCTCTTATTTTCTGGGAAATGGATCGGTATTGTTATAGGTAATAAACCGTATCTGTCACCGCTTATCTATGAAGAAATATATAATGATCTCGGAGAATTTAGAGCTGCAATTATTGTTGGAGAAAAAGGTGTGAAAAATTTCCTTTATGGGAACGATATCTTATCAATCAGTATAATTAAGGAATACGAGCCTTTGAATACAATTGTAGCAGTAGTTGATGAAAAAGATTACTCAGTAATAGGAGTTGCAAAACCGATCGGTGTGGACAGGAAGGTATATAGGAACATCTATGATATAGGATTATTTCTTAGAGCATGGAGCTAGATAGTTCTATTTCTTGATCTTTTTCCAAATCTTGGCTAAAACTATTGGTGTAATTATGCTTGTTGCATAGATAAGAATTATGACGGAAGCAATCATAGAGTCTGTAACAACACCATAACCAGCACCAAGAGCGGTTATGACAAGTGCTACTTCTGCTCTAGGCAACATCCCGAAACCTATGAATAATGATTCATATTTATTGAAACCGCTTAACTTAGCAGATATTCCGCAACCGATTATTTTACCGGCAAATCCTGCCAATAATACTATTCCGATAAATCCAAGATATTCAGGATTTGCTAAGTATGGTTTAATATCGATTGTTGCTGTTGATAAGACAAAGAATATTGATGCAAAGATATTTGGTATTAATCTGAATCTGCTGATAACACGTTCCGCTCCTTTGATCTCGCTAAATGCTAGTCCAACGATATATGCACCTACCACAAGACTTAAGTTAACCTTGACACTAGCCCAAGCTATGACTAGAGTTAATGATAATAATAGTGCTATGCTCGTATCTTCTAAGTGACTAATGTATCTTATTCCTCTCCATATGGCTCTTGATTCTCTGTGTAACACATAAATAGTTACAATATAAAATGTAATAGCAATGATAACCGAGATAAATAGATCCTCGATCCTCTGAGCGCCCGTGGTTACAATAGCTGTGGTTATACCAAGGACGATTAACCCACCTACATCGTCTAGTACTGCTGCCCCAAGAATGGTGGAGAATATTTTTGTACCAAGAGCACCTATATCGGTTAGAGTTTTAACGGTCAAACCAACACTAGTCGCTGTAAGTATGGCTCCCAAGAACATACTTTGAGCTTGGTTAAGTCCCGCTATTAACCCTGCCAAGTAACCAAGAATATAGGAAAAAACTATTCCTCCTACAGCAACATATAAGCTGCTCTTAATGCTTTTTATGAATTCTGAAAACTTTGTCTCCATCCCTGCTAAGAATAATAAGCTAATAATACCGAGCCATTTCAAGACATCCAAGTATTCTACCGTTTCTGGTTTTAAGAAATTTAATATTGATGGGCCTAAGAGAATTCCAGCCAGTATATCTCCTAATACAGGGGGATAACCATAATAACCAATTATTTCCTCAAAGACTTTTGCAACAAGAATTATTACTGCAAGATCTAGTAAGAGCTCGGCAGCGAACTCCTCACTGATCATCTACTTTTCCCCTGCACTTCGAGCTTTTCCACTAGATTAGCAATGTTTTCTAGAACATCCGTTATCTCAATATAATTATCTACTACTTCCTCTTTACCAATTACTCTTTTCACCCAGTTATTACGACGAGCATACTCCTCAATGATCTTAAGTATCAGAAACACCTTTACCGCTACACCGTATTCTTTTTCAAAAACTTTAGCTGGATCTAATCGTTTTACTTTATCAATATTATCTTTAATCCATGGGCACTCGAGACTCACTCTCAAGGTATTATCATCCCATCCCACTAGTAAAGGATACATTTGACACGCTAGTGGTTTATGCT
>JAMOPC010000178.1 GCA_027064845.1 Desulfurococcales archaeon
ATATACGAACCCCCAAGAAGCGGGGGTGCCCGAGCCTGGCCAAAGGGGCCGGGTTGAGGACCCGGTGGCGTAGGCCTGCGTGGGTTCAAATCCCACCCCCCGCACCATTTCTTCCAGCTTTTTCTCGAAGAAGTTAACTACTTCCTCAACAAGATCCTTAGTTATTCGTTTAATATCCCGTTTAGTGATCCTGTAGTTAACCATATTTCTGAGCTTAAAGATCTGATAGATACGAACTATTTCCTCTAGAGAACCTATGTACTTAGTAACAACTTTATTACCTAAGCGATATTGCTCGTAGACGTATGGTTTTCCTCTAATGCGCTTGACTATGAGAGTCAAGATTTTTTCACCTAATAATATGTAAACGATCCAAAAAGTAGTTAATTATTTAGCCCCTTCAAAAACTATGATACACTAACAACCCCTAGAAACATACACCATCCGCCGAACCAACAACATATAACAAACCTTATTCATATTATTAATGATAGCGAGTAACCATACATCAATTAAAAATACTAGAGGCTTAACTCAAATCCAGTACCTATTATACTCTCACAACCTCAGATGTACATACACTAGTCCCATACCTGGTAAGACCCTTGATCGTTATTATCTCTCATTATAACAAATGCCTTACCTAATATAGGTATAATATACTTAGCATCTATTGTACATCGGAGAGGAAAAGGAATTATGCTTGTTTTGCAACGAAGCCAAAATTAGAGATTGCTTCATAGATTGTTATCGTGCATGTACAGATAATCCATACTGTTCTGCGATAAGTTGTGTTAAATCATGTAAGAAAGTGTGTGTTAAAAAAGAGTGCTGGTTGGATCACTTAGTAGAACTGTGTTTCACTATGTGTCTCGTCAAGTGCCGCGAAACATGTAGAGAGAAATTCTCTAGACTAGGGCTCTCATGCGAAGAACTTTGTAGACTTACATGTAAGTAAACCTACACATAGATTCAGCATTTATTTATTAAACAATCTCTAGGAGTTCCTCTAGTGCTTCAATAAACTTCTTCTTCATATTATTGACCCTATTCTCTCCCACAACTTTAACATAAGCTCTTAGCGCACGCTCCATCTCACGTAATGCACATTCCCTTGCTTCAGAACGTGACTTCGAAGAATCCTCGTAACATCTTAGCACATTACGAGCCATCGTGTATCTCTTCTTTCTCACAGACAATAGCTCTCTGAAAGCTACCTCCAGAGGCACGGGCTCTATAAAGGGTAAATGATAAATATCCGAATATAGTGAAGCTAAAATAACTACAGTCTTCATAAGCCTACCATACCCATAAAACGACAAACCACGTTGAGACCTTAGTTCTCTCTCAATACTCTCTTTACCAATTAGCTCGTTATCGGAAATAACGTATTTCTTCCTGCCAAGCTGATATACACCCTTTACACGTGCAGAACCCTCTCTTCTATTTAACCTGTCAAGAAAACCTATGAGACCTAAGGTATACCTAACCCTATACCTAGCATCACTCTTTTCAATATAAGGAATTACTTCACGTAGCCTCTCCTTGACATAGTCGAGAGACTTATATTGCTTATACTTCGGAACTACGTTATCCTTCACCCATTTAACCAGTGTCTTATCAATACAAGATAAATATAGTGCATTTCTTAATTCTTCATTAAATTCTTTTAGATAACCAAAACAGGGTACATTCATTTTTATTAGGTTATTTTCAACAGTTTTGAGGTCGTATAAAGTGCCCTTAACAAGGTTATCACATATCTTCTCGGGTTCCAAACCCAGTATAGTTGCTGATGCTAGTCTATTAGCCAATATATCCAGCCCATGATGATAGTAGAAAACCTTAGCCTTTACATCACTCCTAAAAATCTCCTCCAGTTCAGCCTTGACTTTCCTCAATTTATCCCTATACTTTTTCTTCACATCTTCACCGAAATCAACTATATCCAGATAAGCTGGTAAACGCCTAGGCTTCCGTCTACCAATATCATGTATAGTGCCGAGATCAATTATCCTATCCACTTCTGAGACCACGTGTTCAGAAACACCAAGATACTTCGAAGCAAGTAACTTATGAACTACATGACTAGGCAATAGTTACCCCCAACAAAAACCCATAAATACATATACTAATAACAATACATACTCCAAAAAGCTTGATGAGATAATGAGGAAGAACGATCTTGATAAACACATAGTTTCAGCATACCTAATAGTGTTAAGAGGCATAAAAGATATACAATGATACAGAAAGACATAATCTAATGTACCAGCCCAATACGAGTACTATAATGAGGACAATATTATGTATTTAGTGTACTATTACTACATCTTTATTTAGATCTATTATTACTTCTCTTAACAGAGATATGTATCAGTGTTACTATATCATGATTTTGTACTAACTCAAACTATAGAATCAGAATGAGAACTCAGTAGCGTGGGTCTGCATGGGTTCATTCAAATCCTATCTATACCATATATTTAGTTTCTATTTATTGATTGTCAAGAAGTTATGGAAAATAATTCAAATGCCCTTTATCTCCTTATTTGCCTGTATAAACATTATTTGTAAAAATAAACATTTTCTCAAACATGGCTAAGCAATTTATTCGTTAGTCTTTAAATTATTGTGATTCTTAGGTTTATTTGG
>JAMOPC010000179.1 GCA_027064845.1 Desulfurococcales archaeon
ATAAAGCAATATCAAGTAGGAGAAGAGTAGAGACGGTTTTTACACCAATATAATTCCATAATCAATAAAACTTGTGAATTCATCCTTATAATCTATTTTAACTTAATAATCTCTATTTGGTGAAGAATTATGATAAAATTCAATGTATACAATGGTGGCGTGAAACTATATTTCGGTTTGAACACGATAAACAATGCTTCAAAATATTTAACAGGATTTAAGAAGCTTCTCATAGTTACTGGGAAGAAATCAGCTAAAATAAGTGGAGCATTAGATGATATACTGAAAATTCTTGATGAGAAAGGTATCGAGTACTCAATATATAATGAGATCAGGCCTAATCCCGTAACAGATAATGTTAGGGGATTAGTTGAAAAATATAAGGCAGAGGAAGCGAAAGGCTTCATAGCAATTGGTGGTGGAAGCATAATAGATGCGGTAAAAGCAGCTAGAGCAGTCATTAGTGGTGGAGGAGACATAGTTGAGTATCTGGAAGGTAAAAGACCCATTCCAGTGAATCAGCCTTTCTTATTAGCAATTAATTTAACACATGGTACTGGTACTGAGATCGATAGATACGCTGTTGTAACGATCCCGGAGACAAAGGAGAAAATAGGATTTGCACCGGGTTATCCCACAGTATCAATAGATGATCCAAGATACACTGTTACACTTCCGAGAAATCAGACAATATATACCTCGATAGATGCTTTCGCACATGCTGTGGAATCAGCAACTTCCGTATATGCTAGCCCCTATACCTACTTACTAGCAGCTGAAGCTGTGAAATACATAGTCGCTTACCTTCCAAGAGCCCTCAAAAACCCCTCAGATATAGAGGCTAGGTATTGGCTACTATATGCTAGCATGATTGCAGGTATAAGCATAGACCATGGAGTAACACATCTCGGACACGGATTAGAGCATATACTAAGCGGTTATAATCCTGATCTCCCGCATGGTGCAGGATTAGCAATACTATACAAGGGGCTAATGAGGTATTTCTATGAGCTGAACCCAGAAGTAATGTGCAAGATACTCAAACCACTAGACCCAACACTACGTCCACGCAAAGAAGATGCTGAAAAAGCGCAGGAAGCATATAACTTGTTCCTAGAGAGTATAGGATACAAGGAGACGCTATCAACATATGGATTCGACGAAGACATTATTAGAGAACTAGTTAAGAACTTCTACGAATTACCCAAGATGAAGAAATATCATTTACTATCTCCTAGAATACCCTCTATGGAGGAAATCTATAAGATAATGTCTTCTCTGATCTAATTTTAACATCAAAAAACTGGAATTAATCTTCATTTAGCGATTTTTTCACATATATAACAGATCAGTAATTTTTTGAAAAAGGTTAATAAAAGATGTTAACCATAAAATATAAATAATAACAGTATTTGAGTGATCGCATTGCTGGATGAGAAAGATAAGAAAATAATAGAATTACTCAAGGAGAATGCAAGAACAAGCTATAATGACATAGCGAAGGAAATAGGCATAACAAACGTAGGTGTAATAAAGAGGATTAAGAAGCTTGAAAGGGCTGGGATCATAAAGAAGTATACAATCGTTGTAGATTATAGAAAGCTTGGATACGAGAAAATATCAATTACAGGCATAAACACTAAGCCTGAATCTATGTTCAAGGTTCTAGAGGAATTAAAGGAGAAAGACTATGTAAAATTCCTAGCAATAACTAGTGGTGACCACAACCTAATAGCTACAATCCTTGCAAAAGATAGTAATGAAATGTTAAAGATCATAAAGGAAATAGAAGCCATGGAAGGAGTAGAGAAAGTATATCCAGCAATAATCCTAGACATAGTGAAAGACGAAATATGCATATAATAGAAATACACGGCACCAATGATCCTTAGGCTATAAATAGAGTTCTTACTCTACCACTTTCTCTTTATTCTTATTTTTACAATATCGTAGTTTTCCTAGATTATAGAAGTGACAATATATAGTGTCCTATAAACAAATATGATTTCATGGTGGATAAACTTGGTTATTAAGAAAATTAAATGTCCATACTGTGGATACGTTGGTGAACCAAGGGACTTCACATATATTTATGAATCAGTCCTCTATCTCGCAGATCATGAGGTATTACCCGAGGAGAGAGAAAGACCCGTTGTTGTAATTTGTCCCAAGTGTGGTAAAGGCTTCTTTTTAGAATCTCCGTATAAGAAATTATTAGAGAAAATGAAGGAATCTTAACGACTTATAAGGGTTATTCACGAATATAACTAGCTAGTAATTTGTTTGTGTGGAGGATTATCATTGTTGGAAAATATTAGCAATAATAATTTTCTTGGAACCACTATTCCGTATCTAGGTATATCGTTTCTAGACATAATCTTTTTCATAGTTGTAATTGTGGTTGGATTAACTATAACTAAGATAATAGTTTACGTAATAAAGAGGTTCATGGATAAAGCAGAGGCCCCACCTCTTATCAGGGACTTGCTAGTTAGCATTACCAAGACTATTGGAGTACTTGTAACGGTATTATCTGCTCTACCATTTATAGGAATAGATACAAGCACTATAGGCATTGGATTATCAGCTATAGCTGCTTTCATCATTGGTTTCGGGCTACAAGATACTTGGGCAAATCTTGCAGCTGGAGTAT
>JAMOPC010000180.1 GCA_027064845.1 Desulfurococcales archaeon
AGAAGAAGTATCCAATGCTGCCAAATTCATTGAGGCAAACATTGTAGCATACATAATCACTGGCGATGAGAAGTACTGGGAGTTAGCCGAGGATATGGCTAAAACACTAATAGAAGAGTACACCGACCCAGTACATGGATACATTACTCCCTATAGAGGAGATAATAGGATAGCCCGTCACGACATGTTTGCTTGGACAATATCTCCACTCATAAGCCTATATGTTAATCTGTGGGTTCCCGACTGGATGCTGTGGATGTACCCCATAGCAATAGATGATCATGGTAGACCTAATCCATACTTTACAGTGATAAATGTAACGTATACACCAAACGCAGTCATAATATGGAACACTAATACGACCATGTTATACGCTGAAAAATATAATGGATATATCATCATTCTCAATGGAGTAAAGAAAATAGAGAAAACCCCTATAGATTATTTCCCATACACTATCAGGATAAAGACCCTTGATACAAGTCAAAAAGTCAAACTAGTAGGCTTCAAGTACTGCGAAGAAGCAACTATAAGTTACGGATCAAACTCATTCACTCTATCCAGTAGTTCTAAAAACATATGGATAATTAAACTAGACAATGTTCCAGCAAATTACAGTATTTTTGTAGACGGACACCATGCCGTATATGGAATAGACTATGTAACGTACAATAACTACATCATTGTAAAGGGTTCCGAGGTTGAAATAACCTATTAAGGTAACACACTGTAAACCATTAATACCAATCCACATAAATCATATTTTTATTGATCGAAAGACTGGGTGGAAAATGTATGCTTAGGGAAAAAGCACCATTGAATGATCTTGTATTCACGAATTTTGATGGCAAAAACACAGCACGTTTCAAGGAATATATGATCAAGGTAATGAGCTACGTGAGACATGCAAGTATCGAGAGAAGACTTGAGGCAAAATTCTATGAAGCAAAGAAAAAGATTAGAATAGAGAGAAGACTAACTGATAGAACACTATTTGATATTAGAGCATTTATTCTACCATGGAACGTTGAATACACAACCCCCTATGGTATCCCGATGAAAATCAAACTAGTTATGAACTCAGCCATATTTAGGAAAGAAAACGATACCATGGGTATATTCCTGAGACTTGCAAGTCCCGGTACCTTCATGCTTGGATGCAGATTATCGAGGACATTCATAGGATATACAGAAATCAAATACGAGGATTTAAAAGGAGAAGTAAAGGTAAAGGCTAAGCCTGTTCTATACCCCATGCTAAGTAGTGAGTGTATAGAAGATCCAAGAGTAGACCCCGAGAACTACAAGGAGTTGTATCATGTACGAGGATATTATATGTTCTACAGAGTCCATGGAATGGATACTGCAGTCTTAATGTTTAGAGCAAAACTTAATGATAAAATGGAGCCCTACGAAGTAGAACCAATTCATTTCATAGACGATGAGGAGATAGTGATTATTAGAGATTTCAGAGATTCATTCCCATTAAGCAGGAAGACTATGGTTTTGAGGCCATGGCTCACAAGCATCAATACTGGAGGAGTATATGTCGGGCCGAGAGAAGAAACCACGGTTGATTTTCGCGGATTAGAACCTGTTCCCGAGCTTCTCCCTCAAAAGGATGAGCAGAAAACAGGAGGTAATGCCTCTGTAAAAATAAGTAGTAATGAATACTTATTGATTTTCCATACTGTTGAGATTTATGGAATGTATCCACAGTATGCAGCATTATTTGATGAGGATGGAGAATTATTGGCTGTGACTCCTGAGCCGGTCATTTCTCCGCTTCCCAATGTATATCATGGTGCAAGGCCCGGCACTATATTTGTCTGTGGCGCAACGATCTATAAGGACAAATTGATTGTTAGTGCGGGTAAAGACGATGAAATACTATTAATAATGGAGGCGCCTCTGCAGAGAATAATTGATTCTATGAAGTGGTTAAGAGGCTGAACATAGTGTCTAATACTGGTTGGCCTAAAACTATTTTTTATATAGGTTTAGCACATATAGTAGCTGCATTCATGTTAATAATTCTCGCATTCCTAGGATTTAGAGGAACAAGTAGACATGAACTACTTGTTATCAAAGGTTTAACTTATTATTCAGCGTTCACTGCTTTGGTTTCGCTCATATATTACTGGTTGGTAAAAACAAATAAACAATTCTTGTACAAGCTCGTTAATCTGGTTTCAAAGGACTTAATCTTATCAATTATGATTGGTGTCTTGGGCTCATTAATAATTATTGTATCGATCATCTTTACTTTATTCTTCATGAACGAAGAAACAGGGTTGGAACCAATAGTAAATGCTAATATATTAATAGGATTTCTATTAGTTTTCTTATCGATTTCATCATGGCTCAAACAGCTTGATGACTTAGAAGGTTCAAAACAAGTAATAGCTGGTTCATTATTTCCCGTGGCTTTTCTCATAGCTTATCTAGTTGTTTCAACGTATTTCTCCACGACAAAGGATGTCGTATTACTGGTTTTTGGATCCCAGCTTCTCGTAGGAGGAATTATTTTCTCAGGACTTATACTTATTTGCGGATATGAATCCATATTGGATAAAAGAGAATCTTATCTAGCTGGTTCTGTTTATACTATGTCAATGTTATTACTTGCATTATATATTATTCATATATTGACAATTTATACTACAACTAGTATACTGGCGGATAACATTTCATCCATGAAGTCTTTACCAGAAACAATTTCTTTAGCAGTGTGTGATCGTTTAGGTCTCTTAATAATTTCATATAAGCTCTTTCTAGGACTCGTAATGTTAATGTTCATAATAAATGCATTGTCTCAAATAGTTTTGATGAGAAAGAAGTAGAGAAGAGTTCTAATAACAATGTTATGGCTATAGATTGTATCTAGTTCTCGGACACAAGGGATCGCCCTTATTATAGTCTTTATATAATAGATAGGATCTTGCATAGCACCCTGTTCTACAATAGTTGAATATTGGGCATTTCCTGCACATATTTGGAGGGTTTGGCGGTTCATTTATGTATCTTAGTATTGGGTGGTTTAAGTAGATCTTCCACGCTTCTAATAGCGTCTTATCCCTAATACTTGTTATTTTGACATCTAGTATGTCACAGAGCAATATATTGCCCTCTGGGTCGATGTCTATTCCTTCGCTTAATCTACATGAACTATAGCTAACATATTTTGATTTAATGACTAGTGGGGCGAATGGAGTACACCATAGTGAGACTGGATATTTGTATTCTTCGGCTTTTTCATCTACTATCTTTAGAGCTTCTAAATATTCATCTCTCCCTACAGCGATATTGTTTATTAATGCTTTGCCAGTAGGCATTGCTGGGAGAATTGATAGTCTCTCAGCCCCTTTCTCAACAGCTAGTGCGATTACTTGATCAACGTATTTATAGTTCAGCTTTGTGATTGTCATGACAAAACCATATCTTATACCATGCTTTCTGTATTTCTCAACATTTTCCATAACTTTATCAAACACGCCTGTTCCCCTAATAGCATCATGTATCTCTCTCGGGCCATCAACACTAATATTCACGAACATATTCATATCCGATAATATCCCTGCAACTTCGTCTTTGAAGACTGTCCCATTTGTAACCATAGATACATAGATCTCATATTCTCGTAATGCTTTAAGCATTAATGGAAAATGTGGATGAATTAATGGTTCACCACCGCTTAAGCCTACATAATCTACCCCTAATTCACCAATCTCTTTAATCAGCCTCAGCTTCTCCTCTAAAGTGAGTTCTTTCACAGTTCTAAATCTATATGCATAACAATGTTTACAATTAAGATTGCATTTACCAGTAAATATCCATATTACATAGTCTGGTCTACGCATTTTACTCATATTGGTCACCCCTGCAGATCTATGGTCACTGTTATACTAGATTTTGATCTACTTGATTACTTTACCATATTGATTAGATACTTATATCTCCTTATTACTTGTAAGAATAGTTCTAATAATAGATCCTTATGGCAGAAAGCCACTCTACTAGAATATCGGTTACTGAAGTTTATAATATATGACATCTTTCGTTAAAACGACTTAGAAGTAGTTGAACCTATTTGATTGTTTTCCAGAAATGATTAGTTCGAGCTATGATTCGCAATTAATTCTTTCTTTGAAGAGAATTAGTATTAAAATCGTTACTGAGTACATCCTTTAAAGACTTGTATAAAATTGTACTTGGTATTATTTTACATGGAAATTGTATATTAAGAAACTACTAAAGAATAATTATTGCTTTTTGAATCCTTCCCACCATTTCTTTGATACATCGAGTGATCTTACGGGTATTGTACATTTTCGTAGGTGACATATTATTTCTGCTAATATACTAACAGCTATTTCCTCTGGTGTATCACTGCCTATATCAAGTCCTGCAGGCATGTGTAGTCTATCAATGTATTTGTCTAGATCGATCTTTTCTTCATCTACTAGTCTCTTTAACATCCATGTACATCGTGTTTTACTACATAATGCCCAAATATCTCCGGGGAACTCGTTTTTGATCAGTGTTTTGAGTGTCTGATAATCTGTTTCAACCTCGCCATAAGCTATTATGAAGATATCATATTTTGAATACTTTATCTCCGTGATCTTCTCGGGTATATTGCCTACGAGGACTTTTTCAGCATAAGGGAATCTCTCACTATTAGCTAGTCTAGGATCGGTATCGATCACTATTACCTTGTATCCGAGAAAATTTGCTAAATCAGCAATTGGTTTACCAACATTTCCACCACCACTAATGATTAGTCGAGGAGGTGGTGTTATTACATTTATAAAAACCTCGACAACACCTCCGCATAGTTGGTTAGTTTTGATAGCGTCTTTAGGTATGTTTTCTCTCCTAAGAGCCAGTTTGATCTTTTTCGGCTTACCTTCCTTTAGTGCCTTAGTTGCTTCTTCAAGTATTATTTTCTCGATATGTCCTCCACCAATAGTGCCTATTTTCTCCCCACTTACCGTAAGGAGTAGAGAGGCACCTATATCTCGTGGACCGCTCCCTTCCTTGTCAGTTATTATAGCTAATGCTACGGGGTTTCTTTTCTCAAGCTCTTCAACGATTTTCTTATAGATCAATAATTCGTTTGACATGTTTAGTCCTCCATAATGACTTTTATTCCTCTATTGGATAATAATCGTTTCAATATTCTTCTTTCTTCTTCTTTTAATTCTCGGTCAAGCTTGATTATTACTGAGAATCCTCCTTGTCCAATAGCTGGGGTGCCTTCGAAGAAATATGTTGGTTTATACTTCTTTGTCAATAATATGTGGTTTATGTCTTCTAATGCATATCTTACATCCCAATGAGTAGGTGCTTCTTGTACAATTATGATCTTCTTACCGATTCTGGCAATCAATATGATTCACCCAATATATTAATTATTTTTCATATGATTATATTTTATGATTATAATCAATACCTTATACAGATATGTTTAATTATCAATAATAATGTTATATTAACCTAATTCGGCTAATAATATGAATCTAGAAAGCAATAATGGGGTAAGGAATGTCTAGCTTCAATTTAATGATCACACACGAGCCAGGACCGGAAAACTATAGGTATGTTTTAAGTGTTTTGAGAGAAATACTAGGAAATTACTCACTAGTAGATGCTGGAACTAGTGTGATTTTATTAAGGGTAGAGGATCCCTATAAAGCAATAGAAACATTATCAAAGAATAGAGATAAACTAAACATAATATACCGAGTCATACCTATAGACAAAGTAGTCGATCCATACGTAGAAATAGTTGCTGAAGAAGCAGCAAGACTTGCCGAGGAGAAAATACCGAAAAATAAAACCTATAGAGTGAGTTTGCGTGGAAGACTATATTGGAAAGAAACAAGAATGCCTGCTCATAGCATGGATGCAATAAAGGTTATAGCAGAGAAAATTGATAGACCAGTATCACTTACGCATCCAGACTATGTAGTCTATATACGTAGTGTTAGGTTATATCATAGAAAAAGAGTAGCTACAATAACCGTTACTGAGCCTTCGAAGATCTTATCTCTTAAATCTAATAGACCATAACCATTTCTTCTTATTAAGACCGAGTTGTACCTTAACGTCATTAATTGATCTTAGCGGGTTCTCAAGTAGTAATAAGTCTCCAAATACATCGCTTACAGCCATTCTAATGTCTTCATCGTTTTTCAGTTCAATCTTTAAGCCCATGTTTCTATTTACATAGTATGGCTTCTTGTTCTCAATAACAATTCCTTCGTCAACAACTCTCTTTCCATTCTCTTTTTCATCATAGTAGCCTAAAACAAATAAGTTCTCTATGCCTTGTTCTAGTAAATACTTTATAAATCTTGTAAAGAAATCAATATACTCTCTCTCAAGCTCAATTCTTTTTGCACGGAGCTTTTTTGCTTCTTTTTCAAACTCTTTTAGCTTTAACTTATTCATAGTAAAACACCTAATCAAAACTCATGAATTAGTATAGCTTACTAACCTATTTAAATCCAGTAATAATACTCGTTGAGAAATCCTTGACAGAAATATTTATAAACTCATCACTTGTCCTAAAAATAACAGAACGCCGCGTGATCGGCGCGAAAATGTAAGTAATACGTTATTAAAAATGTATTAGAATTAAGAATATATTCCTAATCCAATCATAAAGCATTTATGAGGGATAATAATTGTTTAGAGAAATACTACCAGAACAGATAATCATGTTGCTAGAAGAATACGTGGATAAGCTCAACGGCATTGCTGAGTCCTTTAAAGAATCAATAAGCTTATTAAACGAGATGAGAACTGGGGAGGCTAGGAAGAAGCTTGCTGACACCATGAGAATAGAGAATGAAGCAGATCGTATTAGGAGAAAAATAATAGAATTTCTCGAAGAGTCACGTATTGATCCCGGTTTTAAGCAAGACTTCTTCCACTTCATAAAAGTTCTTGATAGAATTATTGATTGGATCAAAGAAGCTTCTAGAGAATTAACAGTACTCCCTTACCTTGAAATACCCCAATCACTAAGAGAAGGCATTGAGGACCTAGTGGAAAAAGTTGTAGAGGCAACTGAGAAAATAGCCGAGGCAACAAAGCATACACTCAAAGGAGACTATGAAGAAGCAACGAAGATCATCGGAGAAATAGAGAAGATAGAGGAAGAAGCTGATGAAATAAATGTGAATAATAGAGGTAAGTTATTGGAATTAGCAGAAAATATAAAGCCATTCACAATGGCTATATTAATACATGACTTGAACCAAGATCTTGAAGAAGCAGCTGACTCCTGCGAAGACGCAGGAGACTATCTCAGGGCAATGCTTGTTAGTTGGAAAAGGAGGTAAGATATAACAAATAGTTCGAGTGTTTTTTATATGTTTATTCTCTCTTCTAATTATTAAGAACCATAATGATTACTCTATGTTAGGATGTATACGAATAATCCTGTTAATCCAGCCACGAATGGGAATCCAATAAACCACGCAGCCACGATCTTTGATAATAGTTTTAGGTTAACCGCTTTTATTCCTTTAGCAAAACCTACTCCTGCTACAGCACCAACTATTGAAACGGTCGTAGATACTGGCAGACCCATTCTAGTAACGATCAGGACTGCTATTGAGCCACTGAATTGCGCTATAAACGCTGACTCTATGCTAAGAGCCGTTATTTTCTCGCCAATAGTCTCGATGACACTATACCCCCATATGAGTATTCCTGAAGCAATACCTATTGCTGATAATAGTAGTGATGTAAATGGGATAGTTACTTTTGTAGGAATATATCCTTCTGTTACAGCCAACATTATGCCTGTAAATGGGCCTGCGGAGTTAGCTACGTCGTTTGCTCCATGGCTGAAAGCCATAGCAGCTGCTGATACTATTAAGAGGAGTCTGAAAACATGCTTTCTCGCCTCAATTATGTCGTGGGGGACTCTTAGCTTGAAGTAAACTATGAATGGTATTGTGAATAATATACTGATAAGTATAGAGGAAGAAACTGCATATAGTAGATCAGAGACTTTCAGAGTCTTAATGTTTAGTAGGAAAACCGTTGTGAAAATCATTATGAAATAAAGAAGAGTGGATGCGATCAAGAGCCTCATACGTGTAAGCCTAGATATGATCATTGCAAATAACTTATAGAGACCCAGAGCCACGAAAGCACTTAGAAATGGGAGATAGAGCCAAGAAGCTATGATCTCAGTTATTTTTGCCCAATTAATACCCTCTAGCCCAAGCACAACTATTCCGAACCCAGTTACTCCTCCTACAATTGCTTGACTAATACTCATTGGTATCTTAAATATAGTTGCAAGTATTACCCATATACCCGTGGCGAATAGAGCAGATACCATGCCAACGACTATTACATAGGCATCCCCTATGCTTGATGTATCAACTATTCCCTTGAGGAGGGTCATTGAGACAAATCTACCATAAGTAATAGCCCCTAGGAAATCAAATGTAGCTGCTAAGATCAATGCTTTCTTTACATCAAGAGCTTTAGCACCAACAGCTGTGCCTATTGCGTTAGCTGCATTGTTTGCTCCATTAATCCAGGCTACGAGAAAGGCAGCAGCTCCTCCAATGATTAGCCAATACCATCCCAACATTTTGGGTTCCCTCCTCCCTCACCGTATACGTATATATACTATATATACACGTAAGTCTTCATACTTATGCTTAAGTATATATGGTATACTAGTTTAAGTTATAAATCTTGCCTTATTCATTGTTAGTAATTACTTATTAAAACTAGAACATCCTTAATTAATGCTGAGATATATGAAGTATAGCGTGGTGAATGAAGACATGAATAATGAAGTAAAATCAATTGCTTCCATAATAACAATAGCAGCTGTATCACTCTTCTTATCCATTATACCAGCATTCCCAATAGTTGGATTTAGTGGAGTTATAACACTTGGCGCTCTATCTGGTTCCTTAATAGGTATATTCCTTAAACCAAGAAAAGGGCTCATAGCAGTATTAATAGTTGCAATACTTACTCCAGTACTTAATCCTGGAATAGTATCGTTACTTGGCTATTTCTATTTTCTCCCACTATTATTATCATGGCTTTCTTCTACTCTCTTCTTCTACAAGTCTCCGATTTATTCAATCATAATAATCCTAGCTTCAATAGTTGTTTTAGTGATTGTTCATGGTAAACTAATTACGTATTATCCTCAATACCTAGTATATGACTTATTAATGCCTTTTGTCGCTATATTGTTCTATTATATATTCTACTTCAAAAACAAAGCTACTGTACAACTAAGATCTATTGGAGCAATAATTAATGGAGTTATAGGAGATCATTTGGGCGGGTCTATTGCTTTCTCGATCAACTACTTATACTTAATAACAAATAATGGAGTTTCAAACATAGTCAAGTTATTCCAAGACCAAGTAGCGTTAAATAAATGGGTTACAACGTGGTCTACAGTTGCATGTATATATCCTGTTGAGAGAACTATTATTATAATAATAGGAATATTTGTTGTAATGCCTACAATTGCTGCATGGCTAAAATTCTTTGACTATAAGACCTATATTGAGTTGAGATAAGCGGGAACAACAATGGCAAGAATAATGCTAGAAAATGTGACTATAGAACTGGGACACAAGAAAATAGTACCTGAAAACCTCTCTATAACAAGTTCTTCAAGAATACTCTATGTAGGAAAAACTGGGTCGGGAAAAACAGTTTTGTTAAAAACACTTGCTGGAATAATGAAGGACATACATGAAGCAAGAATTCATGGAACAATAATTGTTGAGGGTAAAACCCATTACATTCCTCAAGAACCATGGCCATTAAATCTAGGTAGTACTGGTTACGAAGAGCTCTTAATAATTACACATATATATAAGAATAAGGCTCAAGACAAGTTGTTGGAAAACCTGCTTAAAACAAATGATTTTCTAAAGAAGAAAATAAAGGAAATGAGTTATGGTGAGAAAAGAGTATTAGACGTATTAAAAACAATAATGATATCGCCAGAAATATTGTTAATTGACGAACCTTATGAATCCTTAGATAACTCGAATAGAGAAAAAGTAACAAATATTATTGAAGAGATCCTAAATACAGAGTCAGCCATAATAGTAGCGACTTCCAAAAAGCCTCTGGACGGCTGGAAGACATATAGTATTAGGAGCTATTCACCAATAGAGTCATCAAAAGACATAGATGTAGACCCCATTATTAATCAGCTAGGAAAGATAGTGATTCGTAAAGGAGCATATATTAGTAGAGGAAAGAAACGAATAAACTATCCAGAAATAAATCTCAGACCAGGTGAAGGGATCACAATTATTGGTCCAAATGGTGCTGGCAAAACAACCCTTATGCTAGGAATTGCTGGCGCATTAAAAATACATGGAGAACACATTATCAGCGGTAATATAGGCTACGTACCAGACGATGTATCAATGATCTTTTCGTGGCTAAGAGCAATTGATGTTGTTAAAGAATTATGTGGTAATAATGGAGTATGTTTTGATGAATCATTGAGAATAATCGAAGAACTAGGCATTCTATTAAATGATAGATACTTCTATGAACTAAGCGATGGGGAGAAAAGATTATTGCTACTTATACCCCAGATCGTTGCTGGGAAGAGCATTTTATTAATCGATGGAGGATTGGAATACATAGACCAAGTAAGAATACGAGCTGTTGAAAAAATCATTGATGAATATATGAGTCTGGGAGGAATAGTTATAACTTCTCTCCCACTAGGTGATGAATTAGATGTATTGGAAAGGCTTGTCTATACTACTGCTTAGGATATTATTCCTTCTAATAATTGTTGTTTTATATATTCATATTAAGGAAGACCCTGTCATATTTATCTATTCGGCAATAATAATTGTAATAGGCTCTATGATCATTTATTATTCTAGAGGAGAAATTGCTACATCCTCATATATTGTTGGTTTCTTCCTCATTATAACCCTGTTCTTCCTGACAAGATATATCTATGGAGGAGAGGCGCTTGGTATTGCAAAGTATTGTTTCCTTTATTCAGCAATTATCCCATTAGTGATTAGTTTAACTATATCTGAAATAGTGTTCCTTATTGAAACAGGATTTATGAAACCAATACTATTCCTTTTAGTCACTCTAAAACTGAATTTTGCATATTTCGAGAGATTTAGTAATGTATTAGAAGTCTATAAAATCTATTATAGAAACAAGTATAAAACATATGTGAATTCTATAAGAAGCATAATTGGGTCTCTACCCTACATGGTTATAGTCTTAGCAGAATATCTATATGTTAATATGAGGAAGCTCTTTGAATAATCAATTATGGATCATTAATGATTTCTTTGATACTCGTGAAAAAGTTTTTCTTAACTCTATCATTCTTATCAAGTTCAACTCCTTCAATGAGTAATAATTGTTTTTTCACTCTAGGTCCTCCCCTACTATAATTCCTCAGACTACCATCATTTCCAACTATACGATGACAGGGAATGATTATTGGTTTCTCGTTCTTCCTCATAGCATAACCTACTATCCTCGGATGTATACCGAGTGTTTCAGCTATGTCTTTATAGCTTGAGACTTTCCCAACGGGTATTAGCTGTGTAAGTATATGAATAGCTTCCACTATGTCATCTATCTTTGCTTTCCTCAAAACATTTTTATCAGGTTCCCATACAATCAGTTCTTATCACCAACAATCCTTCTGGGTATGGATAGGTTTAAACACCATATTAGCTATTCTTATTTGCTTGGAGTAAAACAGGTGACGTTGAATGAGATCAGCTCCGATGATAGCAGGTGTAGCGTTCCTTATGCTTATATTGTTGCAAACAATGTGTTTTCCAGCCGCCTCGCCTCCATCTACACATTATTCTTATGTTAGGACTCTTACACTCTATGCTCCAGCTGTTGCTAGGAGTGGTGGGGGTGCACTCATTCAAGTCAACCTCACACTTGCATATCCTGGCTCTGGAATGGTGTATTTCACTGCAAGGCCATTAGTGGAAGTTGATACACAAGCAACTGCTAGGATTGCTAGTTATGTTGCCTCAGTAGTGACTGGTCATAACTACTATGATTACGACTACTACGTTGTGATGACTAGTAAGAGTCTTGTTGTAGGTGGTCCTAGTGCAGGAGCTTTAATGACTATTGGCTTCATAGCATTGTTCATGAATAAGACTGTGAATCCCTACGTATGTATGACTGGAATGATCAATCCAGATGGAAGCATTGGGCCAGTTGGAGGTCTCGTAGATAAACTAGATGCGGTAAGTAAAGCTGGATACAAGTATTTCTTAATCCCACTGGGGCAGCGCATAGTATATGTTGAGAAAAGGATCATTAAGAAACTTCCATGGGGATATTATGAGACTGTAAAATATGAACCAGTAGATCTAGTAAAGCTTGGTGATGAAAAGGGAGTTAAAGTAATTGAGGTTGGCAGCATATTTGATGCGATGAAATACTTCTTAAACACAACAATGTCTGCAGAGATCTCGACGCCGGAAATTAATAAGGAGATCATACCGGAACTTGAAGAATATGCTGAGAAGAACTATGAAAAAGCATCTGAGCTATACAATGATTCTCAACAACTATTCAAGAAGCTAGATATGTTGACAAGGATCCAGCTCTACAGTAGGTTTAAGAGTATAGGTGAAATGATTAATAGGCTTGAAAACATGTTGGATAAAAAATACTATGTATCAGCATATTATTATTCATACGAGGTACTTCAACAATCACTTTCATTAAATCTATTACTCAAGATACTGGTTGGGGAGGAAAAGATCAGTAATCTCATTGAATCACTTTATCAAAGCATTAATGAAACATATGAAATAGTTAGAAATACCTCAATTAGTAACGGCATTAATCCTATTGATATAGACATACACGTGGACTTCTATAAAGCCGTTGATACATATACGAGCCTAATAAGTAAGAACGAATCAAGCTATACTAGTGAAGATGTAGACTCTATAGCAAAGGCTATGATCTATCTATACAGGATACATCAGCTATACAACTTGACAAGATTCTTTGAAAACTACAATGTAGATCTTAATGAGTCATTAATGACTCTGTACAGTATAGCGGATTCAGTAGTATCATATGCTTATAGTTTAGCAAGTGATGTAGGCGGCAGTAACCAGTACATTAATAGCGCCATGAAACTCTTCAGTATGGGTATAGATGCTTATACAAAGAACTATACATTAGCTTCCATAGGTTTATTTATACAAAGCATAGTTTATGCGGACCTTGGCATAGAATTATTATTTATAAACAAAGAAGATGTCTTAGCAAATATCAGCGACTACTTATCTAACGAGCTATCAATATACTACTCGTTAACGAATAAGAGCAACTACTTAGCACTCCTATACATTCTAGGAAAAGAGTATAGATTAATGAAGCAGCCAGCGAATGCAATAGCATCATATATGAAGGGGGTAATGACAATAATAATGCTTAATTCCAAGATAAAGGCTTTGGGTCTCATAGAAGAAAACAATAATCCATTACCAGAAATACCCTCACCTACAAAAACACCAAGCAATCCTGCTAACAATACTAATACAACACAGATCACAATAAACACTACACCATTAATGGAAAGATACTATCGTGAAATAGTCTATTTCCTCCTAGGCGTATTTGCAGGCATCCTTATAGGCCTACTAATATATAAAGCAATATCAAGTAGGAGAAGAGTAGAGACGGTTTTTACACCAATATAATTCCATAATCAATAAAACTTGTGAATTCATCCTTATAATCTATTTTAACTTAATAATCTCTATTTGGTGAAGAA
>JAMOPC010000181.1 GCA_027064845.1 Desulfurococcales archaeon
GTTCGTATCTATTGTTGCTGCTTATAGGAAGTATGTGTTTATTAGTAGGCATTAATGGCTCTTTCTCTTGGAAGTATTGGAAATATTTGATAAGGTTTTTATTATTTCGTGTACTATTATATTTTTGCAAGTTCTGATACACAGTATATGTGGTGTATGTTATGAGTAGGGATCAGTTAATTGGTTGGGGTCTTTTAGCTGTTTCAGCAGTAGTTATCGTAGTATATGCATGGCTTGTATGGTTTCCTCTATGGGAGGGACTAGACATATTATTGTTAAAGCTTACTGGCACAATAGCTGTTATCGGGGTCTTCGGCATACTTGGATGGATCGGCTACACTTTAGCAACAACCCCACCACCAAAACCCATTGAGGAGATAGAGAAAGAGCTTGAAGAAGAGCTCAAGAAGCTAGAGAAAGAAATGAAAGAAGAGGAAAAGAAGGAGACAGGTGAAGAGAAAAAGAAGTCTGAGGAGAAGAGTGGAGAGGAGTCTAGTAGTGAGAAATAATAATTTACTTGGTTAAATTGATGACATGTACTTATTCATTATGTGTATCGTGTTTGGTTAGTAGATATTCTTTTTGGGATAAGTTTTTCTATTCTATTATGCATCATTTGGAAATAGACGAGTCTATGGTGCAGGAGAGTTTTGCATAGTACTTGTAGAGAATTGTTTGTTAAAACGACTGTTGTAATCCCTACTCTTAACGAGGAAGTGGCTATTGGGAGTGTTCTTGACGAGTTAATAGGTATTGGTTTTCCTCGTGAAAACATATTGATTGTTGATGGTCATAGTACTGATCGTACGGTTGAGATCGCTGAGTCTAGGGGAGTAAGGGTTGTTATGCAAGAGGGTAAGGGTAAAGCAATGGCTGTCAAGACCGCTTTGAAACATATTAATACTCCTTATGTTTTGTTCATGGATGGTGACTATACATATCCTGCTAAGCACGTATGTGATCTTCTAGCTAAGCTTGAGGAAGGACATGACTATGTTATCGGAGCTAGGAGATGGAACAAAGAGTCTCAGGGACCAATATATAGGTTTGGCAACTGGGTTCTTACAAAGTTCTTCAACCTATTATTTGGTACTTCGCTCACTGATGTGTTGAGCGGTATGTATGCTTGTAGAACAAGTATTCTTCACGAAATAGATTTCGAGATGAGTCGGTTTAGTGTGGAGTCCGAGATCGCTACACATATGGCTATGACTGGTAGGAGGATCGCTGAGGTACTTATAGATTATCGTAAGAGACTAGGAGAAAAGAAATTGGGAGTTTTCCATGGACTAGACATTGCTAAGGATATTGTGAGACTTGCTTGGCGCTATAACCCAGCATACCTTATTTTTATGCTCGGAGCACTCTTCCTAATCCCAGGACTAATACTAGGAGGATTCGTTGCCTATCACTACTTCTTCACAGGGATCAAATACTATGTTAAAGGCCTAATAGCCATAATGCTTGTTGTTGCAGGTTTCGTCTCATTAATACTAGCTGTCATGGCTATATATACTAAGAGAGTAGAGATCCGCATGCATAGGAAAATCGAAGAACTCAAAGCCATGTTCAAAGAGCTGTCGCAAGAAAAAAGAGCCGATAATAAATCCTAAATTTATTAATATGTTGCACTAGATGTCCCTTTTCTTTGAAATACTACTATAATTATTTCAACATCTCATCTATAAAGTACTCTGGATCTCTTATGTAAGAGACAAGCTGACACAAGCAATGTTTTCTCCAACTCCTTTTCTTCTTAGTATAATATAAGGGCTTTTACAAAGAAATTGTTAATTTTGTGGATTAATGTAAACAATGTAGATCGCATCGTTGAAACTATAAGTACATTCATTTTGTAATTAAGTACCATATATAAGACTTAAGTATCTAAACAAAAATAGGTGAAGCTATTATGAAATTTTTCTATATTAGAAATTAGAGATAAATAAAGCCATAGCATTTGTAATAATAAATATAGTTAAATACATAAACATGCAATAAGGAGATAAGGCTTGAATAGAGATGTTCAATTTTGCCTGATCTCCTTGCACATTATGCTATAAGTTATTTGATTGCTAGTCGTGTAGTAAAGCCTAAGTATGCTTTAGTAATTGCAATAGCTGGTATTTTGCCTGATATTGATGCTTTGTTAAGAGTTCATAGATGGATCACTCATAGCCTAGTATTAGTGATCATAGTATTACTTGTTTTAGTTTTGTTCTCCAAGCTTACTACTATTAACAGACATACATACCATGTGATCCTGCTGTCTATATTATTGTATGCTCTCCACATAGTTCTCGACATATTCACTGGCTCAACGCCTATCCTATGGCCTCTGACTATGAGTTCCTATGTCATAACTATGAACATTTGCGGAACAGTAGGAGAAGCAATGATCGATGTAAAACCCGAGGTAACAATAATATCTACGCCCAATAACTTTACACAACAACAAGTTTTACAAGGACCAATAGTAACAGATATGGGAGTAATCATAGCCATCGGTGTCACAGTGACTATTTTCCTAGAACAACTAGAGAATCTGAAGCTAAGGTTTAAGCATCACTGAGGGAAGAAGAAGTCTACAAGAAAGCCTAGCTTCTCATAGAGTGTATAGGTCATTTCTGCTGTGTGTTCTTAGTCTCCCATATAATATGTATGTCGTTAACAGTATTATGCCTCTTAATGTACAGTTAATGTTTGCTAAGTATGTTATGTTCAATTCGTTATTAATGATTTTTAGCTATGATGATTAATTATGTTAGTGAATGTATTGTTTACTGTGAACTGGGGAGTATTTGGGCTTAATAGTTATGTACAGAGGCATAATCTCCATAGTGAGATCAGATACTCATTATGAAGGAACTTTAAAGGCATTAGAGCTTATTGATTCTGAGATCCGTGGTGTTGTTTGTGGTAGGTGGAAGTTCTTGATAAAACCCAACTTTGTATCCACAAGTGTGTATTTATCAGCTACTCCCAAGGAGACTGTTGACGCTATCCTTAACTATTTGTATGAAAACTATGATGCATCCGAGGTATTGATTGCTGAATCTCCTGCAAGTGCTAGAGCTGAGGAAGGCTATAGGAACTATAGTTATTACGAACTTAGGAAAAAGCACCCTGGATTAGAATTCGGTGTCTATGTATTGAGGCTTCTCCTAGACAAGAGCTTCGTCAAGATATCACCGTGTAGAGCCAAGACACACAACACAGTAGTAGTGACTCTTTCTATCAAGAACATGGTTATGGGTGGTATTAGGAGAGGATATCAACTAAGTAGTAAGAACAAAACAATATTGCCGAAACCGGATCAGAAGGAAAACACATTAACAAACCACTCACTCCGTCACCTTCTGGAAAAACAACAATACTGTCAAAGCAGAACAAAACAGTTAAAGACACATAACACATGCCCAGAGAAACAAAGAAACATGACAAACAGGTGAAAGAAGCACAGAAACGTATTAGTTACGAAAAATTTAGAAGAAAGACCAAAGAGGCGGCGAAAGATAAAAAGCTGGGATAGAAGGAGTTTTATACTTCTGCCAATCGAGGCAACTGAAATGCAGTGAAGAAGCAAATTCTAGTTTTTCAATATTCACGAAGTCTAGTTAATAGGCGCGACTACACTCTTTCCCCTTAAGCTTCCATATCAATTTGGACTTACTTATATATAAAGTCTGTAAAATCCAAGTAGGCAGATCCGGAAAATCATGATATCAACATTTTATGAATAATTAAAGCTCGTGTTGAAGACCCGTAAAAGTTCACGGGCCGGGTTACATACCATGTACTTAGGGCTTCTCTGTGATATCGCTCAGGACGTATACTATGAGCTGGTAGCGTAATAGACCAATATTGCGACCTTGCAGATTAAATCAGTAAAGTGTGTGACCAAGCCTGTGGCAGTGCCCTGTGAGTAGCATTTAGGTGCCAACAATGAGCTGGTATAAACCACCCATGGAACCAGTTGAAGCAAGAGAACATGCTATTACTAAGAGTAGGAAGAGAAGTAGTTCCAAAAACTGGAGAAATATCAAGGTGAAGAAGTCAACGTACGACCTAATCGCTAAATTATCAAAGATGTTGGGGCTGAGCAAGCACAAGGTTGTTGACACGATGATGTTGGTGTCCATACTACTAATATCGGAGAAGATCATCATGAGCCAAGACAATGTCGACGAAATTCTAGCCCAGTACGTGGAGAGATACGATTACGATGAAGAAACAAACCACGCATCAGCAAAATTAAACCCGATCTGCGTACTGAAGAAAGTTCTACTGCTATTCTACCGCTGGCACAAACTCTCGAAAACCTCATCCAAAACATAGGGGATCTAGTCCTATCTTAATCTTTTTCCATGGGCATCGGGTGCTAGAAAGCGATCAGGATAAAGGACGATGTTCAACCATTTATCCATCAACGAGACTACATAAGGATGATCAGATGGTTTTGAGAAACTGTAGCGAGTGCTAGTATATTAACATACTCGTTGAGACACGTGAAGGTGGTGTAAATAAAGGTTGTTATCAGCGATCTACGATATGATAAGCATGTCTTCAGGGATGTTGAAGGGATGTTGACGAGTCTAAGGCATGGAAATGACTACTAAGCGTAGCTGACTGCCATGGGCTGGATCTGCTGATATCGCTCGGGAACTGAGACGAAGCCGTTAATCCTGTGGAGCTCCACGGTCTATTGCGAAGGGTTAGG
This sequence comes from Desulfurococcales archaeon, assembly GCA_027064845.1. GTDB lineage: Archaea > Thermoproteota > Thermoprotei_A > Sulfolobales > Desulfurococcaceae > JAGHDU01. Next base: position 4,721 of record JAMOPC010000181.1, read on the forward strand.
GTTTGGGGCATATACGGTAACCATAATAACCTACATGCACTAAAGCATATGCACAACATCCCGGCAAAGATAAACTTGTTCTGATGAGGAATAGCGTGTTCAAAGTATTTGCCGAGCTATAGTTTGATGCCATCAACGACATCGTCGCCCTTAAGAGAAAAGAAATGAAGGGCAATACCAGAAAGAGCCCAAAGGAATACGTAGAGTACAACAAGAAACTAAGCGGTAAAGTAGATGTTTTGTTACTACACGACCCGCCATACATAGATGTCGAGAAGTATAGAGGTAAGATAGCATAGGATAAAGGAACAGCAGCTGTAGGCATAGCTGTTTTCAAAGGCAAAAACCTAAGATAGTGTTCCTCGACCACCTACACCTATCACCATACACTACACAGATTCAGATACGGAACACTCTACATACACATAGACATCTCACAGATACATGGATGCTACGCAATTTTCCGCCCTACAACATGAGGATAGAGATTTGGATCGACGCAAAGGCCTTTTGAATTCTTGAAGCCAAGGACATGATTACAACATGAAAATACATGTTCTATTGTTTACAGTAAGAAGCTAAAACAATCACTTCATCGAAGGAAGGTTGTCATTGGGTGCTGGAATTGAGAGTTCTTTACTAATATTTAACGTAGCATCAGAATAATCCTGCATTTCCTGTTTTACCCTAAGCAAATATTGCTCTAGGCTAGAAGCTACGAAAACAGTTATTTGATGTAGAATACGTTTTTATAGAGCCTTGGATTATAAAGAAGCTTCTATCCGCAAAAAGTCTATGGTGTGCCTATACACTTAGATAGATAAATATGCTAGAGGCAAATCTTGGGAATGAAGGGGTAATTGCTAGAATAGAACGTCAGTATAGGAAGGTAGCTAGGGAAACTACTTTATCAGTGGACTATGCAAAAGTTACGGATTGCCAAAGTGCTAGAGCATATAAAGTATCAAGCAATGAGATTGTAGTTATATTCCTGAAAGACGAGGACTAGACCTGTACGAAATCCATTACTGGCATGGAGCAAAAAGTATTACTATATTTCTTGATTTCTACCTACTTCGTTTAGTAACTTAACTAAAGTTTTGTAGCTGTAAGCGATATGGTGCTATACTCAATGGTGTGGTGTAAGAATGCAAAATCCATCTCGGTTTCTGATAAATACCTCTATCGCTTGAGGTAAGCTACGAAAATAACGATGCTGATAAACTAGGTACTCTCAATAAGCGTAGGCTTGGCATAGCGGAGAAAAGCCTTAGAAACCTTTGCAAAGCTATAGCCAATGATACCATTATCAAGATCGTAATTTTGTGCTGGACCACCAAACCTCTCTCAAAGAAAACTCTTCAGATAACTTCTAATTGCTGTTTGTCCACTTCAAACGAAACCCGCTGTAAAATCCTTAAAGCCTATATAGTCGGGACAAGTTCCACTGTTTCAGAACGGATGTTTACAATTACAGTTATGTCTCTTATCTCTAATACCTATACCTATATTCCACCACTCCTTAAGGCAGTGTCTCAACTTCGGATTACATATCCTATTAATTAATCCTACAACATAGCCTATGGAAAAACCGAGTAGTATAACTAAAGCAACAAGGTAGCCGTACTCAATCCTCTTAAAGCTCTTCCTTTTTATCTTTCTAATCCATCTATACCATAACCCTGCTAAAATCAGCGAAACTATGGTTGTCCAAAACAATAAGCTGTTCCAGAATAATATCATCATACTAAGTACTATCACCATTAATAAATTCAACACTGCAAATTCTTTTACACGTATAAGAGCTTCACCATCGCCCTTAGCGTAGTTAAAATGTTGCTTGAATATCTCCTTTAAATTCCTTCTAACCTTCCAGTATACGATAGCATCTCTAACCAATACAAATCTCATACCCATCTTCTTAAGCTTGATATCAAACAAAGTATCTTCGGCTGTATACAGACACTTTGGATATCCTCCCACACGTCTCCAAGCCTCTTTCTTAAAAGCAACAGACCTGCTAGAAGGGAGGAATTTTTGCGGATCAAGTTTATTCACTTCGGGGAAAATTATATATCCAGCAACTTCTTGAAACTCGTTCTCATACCAAGGAAAGTAAACACCAGATACCACATCCACCGAAGGATCTTCTTCAAAAGGCTTAACTATGTTCTCCAACCAATGCGGGTGAAGTCTACAACCTGCATCTGTACACGCTATAATATCATGTGTAGAGTTTTCTATAGCGATATTCCTACCCTGGGCTATGTTAGCACCAGGAGCTACAATCAACAATATGTTTAGCTTGCTTCTCTTCATGAACTCCTTAATCAACTCAACAGTTCTATCAGTAGAACCTCCATCAACGATAACAACTTCATCCGGTAACCTAGACTGATTTTCGAGCGATTCCAACCAATCAAGAATAGTCTCTTCTTCATTTTTTACAGTACAAATAAGTGATACCTTGATCTTTATCAAGACTCTCACCAACATTATATTACTAATAGATTCTTGCCATATAGACTTCGAGATCCACTTGTAATATTACTGCTTTGTAAAACTTAATGCACTAAGTGCTTTTGAAAAGAACGGTGAGACTCTTTTTAAATCTCCAGCTCTAGCTAAAGAACTCCAATAAGCCCTGGAACCCTTGGTCATCCAGTGACAAAACAAGCCTCTTTCTCCAAGCAAATCCCCATGATCAACTATAATAATTATCATTCCTTCTCCTTTAAGTAAGACTTATCCTCACCGAACTCCCTCACCCCAGTAAGATTACGTATGACGATGAAAATCATCTAGTATCGCTAAAAGGTGAAAGTCTTATGTTTCGAGGCTTTCGACCTCTGTATACGAACAATGTTCCTGTATATCCTACCCTGCCTCCTCTTCGCTAGCTTATGATCTAGAAGAGAAATTAGGAAATTGAATCGCGACATAACCACCTTGCAGAATGTCTTTAGAAGAGATCATAAGCTCCCCACATAAAGCTTTGTAAGTATGTTATCTCCCTATCAATAGAATAATCAATTATTTTCAATACTGCAACAGATAAATCCTAATCAAATGTGAGTTATAGAGTAAAGATGCACCATGGTATGTCACATTATAGAGAAACAGCTCTATATCAGGAGAATATACTTCAAGCATTCTAAGTGCTGATTTACGGAATATAAGCATTCCATTATACTTAGCGAGGTATTCGGGTGTTACATAGAGTCCATAGTATCCTGCAAATATGAAAGTAGCTTGCGTTTCTAGGACATGGAATTCCTTAAGGCTTGGGGGTGCTTGTATCCAGAGATATTCGTAACGCAGATAAGCTCCAGCTCTCCAATCTATTAAGTAATTGTTGCAACATAATACAGGAGCTATGTCTTCTAATACTCGCGCTTCATCATATGTTAATACTCCTGATATAAGACTTACTGTGTATGGATTTCCAGGCATTAGCGTCCCCGAGAATGCAAAAAATATTATCGCTAGAAGTAACAGTGAAAGAGTGTAAAAAGTCCCGGCACGTCCTCGCCTTGTTAACGCTTCTATTGCTTGTGGTGATAGTATTGCAAGCACTATTAGAGAGCCCAAACTTAGATACCTTGTTGGAAATAGTGTTGGATTTATTGTGGCTGCAACAAAGCTAATTCCAAGTCCAGCCAGAGAAACAAACGAGAGCAATCGTACTAATATATCTCTATGTTCAACCAATGTTACAATACCTAATAATGCAAGCACTACGATAGGTATATATTCCAAAACTGTAGATACAGGTTTTTGTATAAGATTGCGAGTTGCTACTACTTTCTCGCCGCTTAGGAAAGTCATGATGGTATCAATCAATGTAGTAGTAGCACCCTTCAAAGCCATTGAAAGTGTTGTGTAAATAGCGTAGGAGATAAGGATAAGAAACACTATAACCACCTTAGCAATGGCAGACTTTGGAATGCTGTTTTTGTGCTTAAGAATCTTTTTAGCAAGAACTATTAGAGTAAGTATGATCAAGGTCCATAGGGACATACCTCCATGCCCTAATACCATTCCAATGCTAAAAATTAGGGTGATCACCGGTGATAGATCTAAGAAAATTAGGGGTATAGCCATCAAGACTGCATATGCTTGCGGTACAAACCAGACAGACCATATAATTACTATTGAAACTGAATGAAGTAGTATCGCAGGTATATGTGTATATTTCACGTTTGAGCGTCTTGCTATTACGTAAACCCACAATGTAATAAGTATCAAGTAGATTAAGCCTATAATACTGCTTGACCAGAGAGTGTTAAAATTCGCTATCATGCTGTGTATCGCATATAAAACGGAGACCACAGGTAGAGGATAGGCAGGATGAGTGATTGACAACTCTCTTAGTCCTCCTCTTTCAATTATTTGTAAAGCTTGTGTAGTATCACGCCAAGTATCATTGCCAAAAGTAGGTGTATACTTTCCATAAAGAACAGCTATTATCGTTGCTAGTAATAGGTTAGCCCCAAAAACAGAATTAGCTCTTGACTTGGAAAATAGCAGAAATGTTAATCCGCATACCAATACAGTAGCTGTGAAAAATCCTATGTGTCCAAGAAGCTGCATTTCGAGAAGAGCAGAAAGAAAAACGAAAGGTGATAAGAAGAACTCTACTCTTCTTAGATTTATTTCTGGAAATCTTGATACACATCGATACTCTCTCAATGTAAGGATCATATAAGGAAGTAATAGAGCCAAAGCCATAGATATTATTATAAACTGATTGCGAGTTAAATAACCTCTATAGTAATACTGTATCGCAAGGAAGTAACCTAGCGCAATAGCAACAAATAATGTTAGACGAAGTTTAACCTTCATTAACATTTAACAATACCTTTTACTTTCCATTATTCCCAATATAGCTGATTTAGTATGTATCCTTTTACATCCTTTATATGCAAAGGTACTTTACAAAACTCATCTTCCGAAGGAATGGACAATATGAACGCTCGTTGTAATGCTTCAGTAGGCCAAAATCCATGGAGGCCTTTTAGTCCACGAGAAACTGAGTAAAAGTTAGGTAAGAACTCTTTACAAGGTTTAGTTTGCACTATTATATTTCCATATTCACCATTAGCAAAGTAAACACCATAGTGCTTTAGCACATGCTTATCCTTCTCTACATCAAAAATCAGTACCTTATCCTTGAGTTTCCTCTTTAGAAGTTCTACTACTAGCTCTTTGTATGTTTCGTTGTGAACGCAAATAAACGCCAGCGTTGCATCAATAAAAAA
>JAMOPC010000182.1 GCA_027064845.1 Desulfurococcales archaeon
AAAAACTATGGGGTTACAGAGATCGGCTATGTGGAAGAATACTTAGTGATTACTCTGACGGGAACCATTAATGATATTCCTAGTGTCATGATATTATTCATTAATCAGAGGGGAGAGATCGTTAATACATGGGTCTCTACAGGCTACCTACTAGATATACGATACATAGGAGATAAGCTCCTAGTTGCCACTGGGTGGAGAAATGATGATCAAACATATGCTCTTATAACAGAAATAAATCCTAGAGGTATTGAAGAGATCGGTAAAATACCCGTATTAAATGAAACCAAAGGACCAATAGGAATAAGCCCGAACGGTAAATACGTTGCTAGCATAATTATGGTTAATAATACTTATCAATTATTATTGGGAGAAATCACGAGTAAGGGAATAATTATTACGAATAAACGCGTGCTGGAACATGGAGTACCGTTAAAAACAGCTAAGAAGATCATATATTGGTCTCCAGATTCAAGGAAAATATTTGTTCTTGAAACAACAAGTACTAGTCCTGACACTGTAGAAACATACACTATACCATGCCTAGCCTTTAACGGCTCTATGCCCACCACTGCAATAGTACTGGATATAATAACTTATTCCCTAGGAGAGGGTTCTGTAATTGGTATAATAACATATAATGGTATTTATAAAAGCATAGATTTTATTCCACTAGATTATATAGGCGGATTCCCAATAGGGATCGAAAGATACTATACCGCTATATCTCTGCCTAATAAGCGTGGAATATATGTATTCTCTAAACAACCGATGGGTAGAGAACTATACATGCCGATAATCAATGTGTTAATGTTGAATGAAAACAATACACTCGTATTAAAAGGAGAATACCCATTACTATTACCAAGTATACCTAACCAAGTACTATTAAAAGGTAAAAGTGATCATCCAACAATATATGCTGCAATAAATACAGCGAAAGGAACGTGGTTATTCAGAATAGATTGGAGAAAAACACAGATACTAAGGGAATCCGAGAAAAACGGCATAAAGGAGATTATAGCTTATGTACCAGCATTAAACGGTAAAGCTGTTACGTACCCGGTAACTCTAAAGAGAACCATGAATGGATCCTATATAACTATAAACTTATCGGTAAAGCTATTACCCGTACAAATATGGATAATGAAATACCTGATAGCTTCTGGTTGGACAAAAGAAGTTGAGCCTGGTATATTAGCATTCATAAGTATTACTGGAATAGAGGTGTGTAACGTAAAGAAAGCATACTTAATAGTTTCGAACCCATCACAACAAATTATTGAGACAACCATACTAGATCAAGGAACCTATGATGAAGAAATATATAGAGTAACTCGGTACCCAATACTGTTAAATGATATACTTATAGAGATAAACGTATCTCGACTCATAGACAATTTATCATCGCCATTATTTCTAGAAAACCTCACAGTATTCTACAGTTATCCACACTCAGGACTATTAAAGCCTATAAAGAAAAACCCATTGAAAATAGCTGTGAATATAGAACCTTTAATAAAAGAACAAACAATACCCACGACCACTACATCCATAACAACTATATCGCAATATTCAACACATCCTGCTCCTCTACAGGAAGAAAAGAGTGAAAACACAACAACTCTTCCCGAAAAACAGGGTTTAACACAGAGATGTCTACTTGCAGGGATTATAGCCATAATTATGGTGCTAATTGCATTAATCCTCTACTTCTATGGCAAGAAGAGGGAGGAGAAACAAAAAGTGGGGATAAGAACTCATAAGCAATAACTTTCTAACAAAAAATATCCAGAATGTACAGTAATGAATATTTTATTGCTACATACATATACTAGGAGAGAATATTTGAACTACTAGGTGGAACTAATTGGCGACCCCGACACCTCCACCACCAGCTTATCCCAGAACAGGTTATCCCTACTACTATTACTACCCTATTGAGGGCACCGTTTATGATCTACAGGTTATGGGTGATGAAGTATTATTGAATACTAGTAATGGTGCTTTGAGGTATAGGGTTAGGGGCATGAGTATTAAGTATATGAGAGTACCCTCCCCTAGCACTAGATTGATAGTGCTTGCACTAGTTGCTATAGTTATGGGTTTCATGGTGTATATGGGATTTAACATGTTCTCTTCACCCTTCAGCCTGAATTTCGGCTCAGTATTCACAATGTTCATGATAGTCTTCGTGGTAATGGTAGTAGTGATTATAGCCACAGCTATAACTGCTTATACTCCGAAACCGGTTCTTGTAATAATAGATGATGCTGGTGTTGAACACTATTATTTAATACATAGGAGTAATAGAGAAAAGATAATACAACTAGTAACTCAGTACAGGCCAAGAAAGGAAAACGTATTCTAGCCGCCTCTATGGTTAGATAGAGTTGAAGACTAGAATCATAACTGTACGAAGTGTTTTGAATAAACATAGATTTAGAGATGAGTGGTTCTTAGACGATTACTCCTATAACCCATATACTGGGTGTAGTTTTAACTGTATATACTGCTACACTCACGGAAGTAAATACGGTAGAGTAAGAGCCGAGGTTCATGTAAAAATTAATGCGCCTACAATCCTAAACCTTGAGCTAGCAAAACATGCTAGACGAGGAGAGTATGGATACA
>JAMOPC010000183.1 GCA_027064845.1 Desulfurococcales archaeon
CATTAAAAAATCGTTCACTCCAGAACATAGTTATAAGTTCTTATCACTCCTTGGAATCGCTTTGAGGCTTGGCGAAATAAAATTAGTGAAAAACCTATGCCGAGAACCCATTTGTGTATATCGTGGCAACTCCCTAGTACTGGAGACCCTAAATGGAGAGCTTGTTATCACGGAGAAGAACGGTGTAAAACACATACCTGAATATTACTATATTGTACCAGATAATAATCCAGCGAGAAACGTGGTTAAGATAAATTAGTTTCTCCAAAACTATTATTATTTTAGATGATGAGTCTCACAGCCATATTTGACTTAAGATGATATAGGAGGTTTCGGCTGATCTTTCCTTATTTATTTTAACAACCACTATTTAGTATAGTTCTGTAATCACTATTATTAGGAGGTGGGAGAGAACTTGACTATAACTGTTAAGGAAATGAAAATAGCCGAGATAAATACAGTAGCTATGGGGATTCCATTAATAAAATTGATGGAGGCAGCAGGTAAAAGTGTTGCAGACACTATTATCAGTAACTATCCGATCCAAGGAAATAATAGCATAAGAGTAGTTGTTCTGATGGGGCGTGGAGGAAATGGTGGGGATTCTTTAGTTGCTGCAAGATATTTATCAAGCAGGGGTTATCATGTAGAAATCATACCTGCTTATAGAGAAGAATTAATCAATCATCCCGATACTCTTGAAAACTACAAGATCGTGAAGAATATACCAAGTATAATCATACATAAACCAGGAGACACACGCCCTATTCATCAAGCCGATATTATTATTGATGGTCTTCTAGGCACAGGAGTTAGGGGCGAGCTCAGAGACCCTATTAAGAGTCTTGTAGAGGAATCAAACAAGTCTAGAGCAAAACTAAGAGTAGCTATCGATACCCCTACGGGATTAAACCCCGATACGGGTGAAATTCATGGAACAGTATTTAAGGCAGATATTACGGTTACTTTCCACGATATTAAGCCAGGCTTGCTTAAACACCCGGAAATAACCGGTAAGATCATTGTCGCTAACATAGGTATTCCGAGGGAAGCACTTGTATATACTGGTCCCGGAGACGTAATGTTTAATCTAAAAGAGAGGCCTAGAGATGCTCACAAGGGACAAGCTGGTAAAATAATGATTATTGGGGGAAGCCGTAAATATACGGGCGCACCTGCTTTAGCAGGGATGGCTGCTTTGGCTGCAGGAGCTGATTTAGCATTTATTGTAGCTCCTACAAGTATACGTGGGATTATCGCATCTTATTCTCCGGAACTAATCACTCTCCCATATGAGGGGGAAGAACTTAACGAGAATAATGTGAGAGAGGTTATGAAGTATGTTGATGAATTAAGACCGCACGTTGTAGTAGTGGGGCCCGGGCTTGGACGTTCTGAAGAAACATTAAAGGTTGTGCGTGAAGTAATAAACACTTTGATCAAGAAGAAAATATATGTTGTAATAGATGCAGATGCATTAAAAGCTTTAACACTAAATGATAACTTTGAAAAATATGCTGTGCTTACACCACATAGAGGAGAATTTAAGTCAATTACAGGAATAACTCTTTCAAGCGATCCCAGCAGGGATCTCGACATAGTCATTGATGCTGCTAAGAAATTAGATGCAGTAATACTGTTGAAGGCACCAATAGATATTGTAACCGATGGCGAGAAATATAAGCTGAACCGTACAGGAAACCCATACATGTCTATTGGTGGAACAGGAGATGTATTATCAGGTCTAACAGCATCATTCCTAGCACAAACTCGTAACCCATACTTAGCAGCAGTAATAGCAGCATATATCAATGGATTAGCTGGGGACTACTTGTTGAAAAATAATGAGCATGTATCCCCAGTAAACATGATAAGAATTATTCCCAAGATCTTGAAGAACCCTCTGGAGTACCATATTAAGACGTATCAGGAATAGAAGCATGTAATATAATCAAAACAATAATAATATTGTTTAACTATTCCAAGATTTAGGTGAACTGATTATAATGTTCAAATTGAGAAATAAAAAGGAAAAAGAAGAAAATATAGAAAAAACTAAGAGCGAACCAGGTATATTAATAGATGAACTTGACAATGATGGAATCCTATTACTGTACTATAACGAGGAACAAAGAAGTTGCGCATCCTGTCCGTTCAGAGCTTTTTGTGGAAGATAGGGCTCTGGTGAGAACAGAGTATGACCCGGTACTATACTCTTGTTAGAGGAGATAAGATAAGATACGGTTGTCAGAGAAGCGGTAGATGCTGTAGTTCGGGTCCTAACGTTGCATTAACAGCATATGATATATGTAGAATAGCAAAGTATATGGGTGTGGATTGGAGAGAGCTTAGGGGTAAATATATTATAGCCATTATAGCTGATTTAACAGCAATACCTGCTCTACGAGGGATGGGTGATGGTAAATGCGCGTTTCTCAAATGGGAAAATGGTAAACCAACATGCTCAATATATCCGGCTAGACCACTACGATGTAGGCTATATCCTTTTATACCAGCATCCCCTAGCAACCCAGACAAGATCTATGTTGACCCATATTGTCCAGGAGTAGGTATTGGCGAAGAAGTAGAGCCTCCCTGGAAACTATTAGAACACTATTATGAAGAGGCGAAGATACATTATAAGAAAATGTATGAATTAGTTTTCGAGCAAGGATATGAGCCTCTACAAGCACTTGAGAAGCTCATAGACGAAGTGTGTAAAGAAGCGGAGGATAACCCTGATTGGGTAAAACCAGAGTATCTAGATAGTCTTTACAACAAATAATTTTTGAAAATACATTATTATACATGCGATGAAAATATATAATTGAACAACATATAAATAGGGATTTTCTATGACAAAATGTTCTGAAGTACTTAATCAAATTATTACTTGGCTTAAACAAGGAAAACCCGGTGCCGATAAACTAGTAGATTTTCCTTGGGAAGTAGAGGAAAAGGATAACAACACCTATATAGCCATACACCCAATGTTCCCAATAAAGATCTTTATTGGATGCGACGAAGAAATAGGCGTTATTAGGTTACAGACAATATTAGATGTTGAAACCATTAGCTTGAACAATGATGAAAGACTAGTACTCTACCATAAATTGTTGAAACTAAATGCTTCCCCATTAACAAAGTTTATACTAGTAGGTGATGAGGATCTCCCAGCAGTAGCCGTTGATCTAAGCACTAAAACCCTAGGCAAAGACGAGTTTAACGATGCTTTAGCCCTATTACTAGCCACTGTTAATGCGTCAATAAAACTACTCGGGCTAGAAGAAGTATATGGTTCAAAACTATTCATAGAGCTCTTAAACCTAGTTAAGAAACACATTGAGGAAGGATGGGGACGTGAAAAACTAATTGACTATCTAGTTAAAAATGCTAAGCTAAAAAAGGAGCAAGCTGTAGAAATCGTTGATTCTCTCCTAAAAGGGCTTGAAAGAGCAGAAACAGGGCCTTATATGTGAATGAACACTAGCTATGAAATTATTTATATGTTTATTTTAAGGAGTTTTTTAGTCTTAATGACAATTCTTCGTGCTTTTTCCTCATCAATAGGATTTGATGTTATATTATCTATTTTAATACTAGTACCTATGATTACAGCATCAGCCAACCCTATATACAATCCTATATTATCTTCGTTGACGCCGCTTCCTACGATAACAAGCTTGTCTCTACATAACTTCTTAGCCAAGTAAACATGCATAGGTGGAGTGAAGCGCCCAGTTGCTTCACCACTAATTATTACACCATCGATCAGCCCTCTAGTACATGTATTGTACAAGGCCATGTCTAGTGGAAGAAGATGTTTTGCATGCTTAACGTTTACATCAGCAAATATCTTGGTTTTACAATTATACTTATTCTTTATTATCGAGACAGTATGTGCAACTGGCTCTATAAAGCCCTCTGGAGCAATAACTGGTTCTAGATAAGCATTGACTCTGATAAAATCAATATTGTGTGTACATGCTATACTTAGTGCTTCAATACAGCTATTCCTTAATATATTTAAGCCTATAAGTACGTCCGGAAATTTTTCTTTAAGAACACCTACAATTTTATCAATGTAGGCTAATTTCCTCGGAGATCTTTCGGAGATCGGGAAGGGATAATCATTGTAGTTTTCAACAATAAATCCATCAAACCCAGCATTGAAAAGCTTCTTTGCTTCACTAACGGCGTATTCTATGTAGTATTTTAGGGGTTCACCATTATATCTTGGAGAATCGGGTAGTGGTGGTAAGTGTATCATACCTATGAGCAGCACGGGGTTTTCACCTAAACTTAATTTATCCAGTAATTCTCAGTAAATAATATAGTAAGAACGCCAATACATAAGTCGTGCTAGGCAAAAATAATGAAAGAAAAAATAACTATAATAAGAACTATTTTATTGGTTCTTTTGATAGTAGTCATTATAACTAGCACATCGCCAGCCACTAGTATAATAAAGAGAAATGATGAATACATACCATCCGAAATCGCAAGGATCGATACTAATTATATTATTGAAAAACTAAACGAACTAAAGAAGTTAAACGATACAGTTGTGAATAATTACGTAGAACAAATAACTCATATGCTGAAAAACGGTGAATACGATAAAGCATACGAACTCCTATCAAAGCTTAACCAATATATTGAGGAAAAGTATGATGGCAACATTGCAGACGAGGATCTAGCTCAAACTATATCTATGCTACAATCCATAAGCAGTATTAGCAATAAAGGAATATACATAAACTTAACCAAATACCTCGAAACACTAAGCAGTTTATTAAATGATCCAGAACTACTCGAATACGCCGAAGAACTAAGATCAGGAGAAATACCTGATACAAAATACATTAAAGACCTAATGTCCTACATAAAGGAGTTCGAAGAAACAACACAAACCACCAAAACAAAAACACTAGAAACTAGTGAGGAAGAAAATATTACAACCGAAAATATCAACGTCTTCAATCCTTCACCCCCACCGGTTCCGGGGAATAAGTTTGGAAACGTTTTTTCATTTCCACGAATTACTACACCATCAGTATTTATAAATGAAAACATACTGCTCCTTATTGCGGCGATCGTTATTTTAAGCATAATGTACTACTATAGAGATAAACTAGCTATTCTATTGACTCCTATACGTAGAAGAGTACTATATGGTATTAACCAAGTAAAAACCATTATTAAATACGGTAAACAAGACCCAGTAATAGAACTATACTTGAAATGGTACAGCTTAGCTAAAGCAATGGGTTACAAGAGGGTACCATTTGAAACACTCCGTGAATTCCTAGTAAAAATTAGTGATAACCCATTGGCTAACAAAGGAAGAATCATAACCGAATTATATGAAAGAAGAATTTATGGTAAAACACCAATCAATGAAAAATTAATAGAAAGAGTTAAGAAAGAAATAAAGGAGCTAACAAGCTTTACGGCGATGAAAAAATGAGGCTATATTTATTTATTTTCTTCTTAATAATCATCGCTATTTTGTCAACATTTTATATGCCAGCTTCTCTGCTCAAAGTAGAAGCATCTATTTACAATAATACGGCTAGCCCTTATTGCATTGACTGGATGGGTACAAATATGTTCGTTGAAGAATTAAAGAATAATAATGTAACAGTAGACATAGTTGACGAACCGAGTGACTTGGAGAATTCCCTCAAAAGAGGCGGACTCATAGTCATTATAGCACCGGATAAACCTATTCCGATCAACGAATCACTGCTAATCAAGAAATACTTAGATAATGGAACAATAAGCATAGCAGTATTTGATGAAAATATTACATCTAATAATTTACTTGAACAACTAGGCATAAGAATAGATGGAAGGTTATTATTAGACCCATATACTCCTAATTCACCATATTATCCAATCACAGAGATCAACTTATCAAACTTTAGTGGAATTGTTAGATTGAATTGGGCAAGCTATATAAGGAGAACAATTTCTTCACAACAATATTACGTTATAATATTCTCAAAGACATTGGGAGTCGTAGATCTAAATAATAATGGAAGGCTTGATCCAGATGAAATATCTAGTTCTAATACAAAGAAGGAATACATAACAGGCATTATTATAAAAACCCGGAATTCAACAGTGGTTGTATTTTCTGATAGCTATCCACTGATTAATTCAGCTTTTATACACAACTATACTTTATCAAAAACGATGACACAATATCTCATAGAACTTGCCAGAGAAAAGAATGATCGCATAATTATACCCAATTACTATTATCGATCAACAAGTATTAGTGTAAATATACCATTTCACTTCAGTATATTGCTTCTATTCTTCGCCAACACACTTCATTATTTTGACAATCTCATAGAGAAATACATTTATTCATCGAATTATCTCTACTTAGGATTTTTTACTGTAGTGATTTTGACTATAACATTACTACTAAGATCAATTATCGGCATAAAGAGTATAGCAGAACTTAGAGCAACATCACTAATTGAGCAAGGTATAGTGATAGAAACACTTGCTGCAAAAAACCTCAGAGATAAGAATGTTTTAAAGAAACGCGAAAAACAAATAATTACAAATACTTGGAGGATCTTGAAAAATACATACATACAACTACGAAATATCGATATAGAAGACTGTGTATCGAAGAAGAATTACAATTTACTTATAGAGCTTGGAATATTGGGAGAACAGGACATCAAACACTTAGAAAAACTATATAAGATTTACCTCAAAGCTATTGGTAAGAAAAAACTACCAATAATATTTAATTGGAGAAAAACAGTTTTTAAATACATTATGACAACAGAGTATTTTCTCAATAAAATCGGTTGTAGTATAATAAGGAAGAAAGGGTATAAAGATGCAGCCTATCTCGTCAAGAAACAGATTTGACCCCGAATACGCTGCTCAAGTATCAAGAAGGATTATTGAAAATGTCTCAAAGATCATAGTAGGTAAAACAGATATAATTAAACAAATTCTAGTAACCCTATATAGTGGTGGACATGTATTACTAGAAGGAGTACCTGGTGTAGCAAAGACATTAATAGCAAAAACCATCGCCAGATCAGTGGCTTTAACCTATTCAAGAATACAGGCAACACCCGATCTACTACCAAGCGATATCATTGGTACAATGATATTTGATCCTCGAATAAACGATTTCAAACCCAGAAAAGGACCTATATTCGCTAACATAGTCTTATTCGACGAAATAAACCGTGCTAGTCCGAGAACACAATCAGCACTCCTTGAAGCCATGCAAGAGAAACAAGTAACTATCGAAGGGGTTACTTTTAAACTACCATCGCCATTCATGGTAATAGCTACAATGAATCCAATAGAAATGGAGGGGACATTCCCATTACCAGAAGCACAGCTTGACAGATTCCTTATAAAATTAATTGTTGACTACCCCTCATACGACGAAGAAAAAGAAGTATTAAGGAGAATTCATACAATAGAGAAATTCCAAGTAGAACCAGTTGCTTCAGCAACAGATATTCTCGCGATCCAATCAATGATACCACAAGTAACTGTTAGCGAAGAAATACTTGACTATATACTTAAAATAGTAAAGGCGACTAGAGAACACAGACATGTAAAACTTGGAGGATCTCCACGTGCATCCATAAGCTTACTTCTTACAAGCAAAGCATACGCACTCCTAAATGGGAGATCATATGTTGTACCAGATGATGTTAAATTTATGGCTAAACCTGTTCTAAGACATAGAATACTTATAAAACCAGAAGCAGAGTTTGAAGGAATAACACCAGACCAGATAATAGACGAAATACTGGCAAAAATACCTGTTCCAACACCAGGGGTTCCTACTTGATAAACGAAGAACACGTCCAAGATATTATAGCAACACCAAATATCTTCATAATCATACTTATAGTAAGCCTACTTGATGGAATAGACATTGTCTTAAATAAAACCATAACCATATTTACTCTTATTATGACATCTATAGGTTTCTCACTAATACTTGCTACAAGGATCATGGTCGAACTATCAAGCAGACAGATCTATAGATTAAGAATTAAGAGAAAAATATTGGACCCAGCTATCGAAAATAATCCGATAAGAGTAAAGATCATAGTTGAAAATAAATCAATTATCCCATTACCAAAAATAACTCTAAACGACATATATCCGGGACTATTCAGAAAAATCCACGGATATAATAGAATCACAACATTCATTTTACCAGGTGAAAAAATAGAATTCACCTACGTAATAAGTCCTGTTCTTGGAACACATGAATTCAAAGGAATAGAAATAATAGTAAGCGATCCATTGAACTTGTTCAACTATAAAACAATAGTTAACCCAGAACAGAAAATAGTAATGGTTAAGCCAAGACCAATGACTATGCCAAAGAAACTATCACTAATATATACTCAGAGAGGATTAGGTGTAGGAAAAGCACGCATGAAAGGTATAGGACAAGAATTCTATGATCTAAGGGAATATGTTCCAGGCGACGACTATAGGTTTATTGATTGGAAAAGCTATGCAAGACTAAGAAAGCTATATATCAAAGAGTTTGAGAGAGAAGCTAATCTCAGCATCATATTCATAATAAATGCAACAACAGAGTCTATGAGGGGACTCCTGGGAGAGACTCCATTAGAATATATGACACGACTAGTTGCTGGGCTATCTAACATTCTTATCAAGAGAGGCGACTGGGTAGGAGTGGTTATTAGGTCTGATAAAACACTACGATCAGGATACGGTAGGGGGATTAGACATTATTATCGAATAATAAATACCTTGTCTATGATCAAGTGGGGAAAACATAAACCTATACAAACACTAGAAGATACTATTTTAAGAGAAGCAATATTACTGCCTCGAAGAACAAAGACGTTATTCTTTGTTTTAACAAGTTCGCTCAACCCAAGCGAAGTAGATGAAATCGTTAGAGCATATCATAAACTCTTAAGCTATAATCACATAATGTATATCGTATACCTTGTTCCAGAACTCTTCGAGAAAAAGGCACTAAAAGGAATAGATGCAGGCATATATTCTGCATTCATTTACGAGAAACTCACATCAACAATTGACATTAGTAGACTATTCTTAAAGAAAGGAATAAGAACAGTAAGCGTGGGACCTGATGATATATATATTTCCGTATATGGATTGATCGAGAAATACAGAGCAGTGATAACATGAAGTTTGAACCTTCAACACTATTAATAAAAATCAAGGAACCAGTTTACTTAGAAAAAATAGTATTAATATTGCTGAATATTATTCCCGAATACTATTTTGTTCGTTGGAGCATGAGCATGAGCGATCAATACATTAAGCTAGCTCTTATGACATTAACTTTACTGTGGCTATATGGGATACTAATGAAGAAAATATACTATGCTGGGCTAGCATATACGCTTACTTCTATTATTCTCATAGCTTACAATTACAATGTAGAAACAATTTTTACTACATGTTTTGTCTCATCAATCTGGTTAATGCTATCAATAACACTGGTATCTTACATTTTTGAGAAAGGATATAAGTTCAAGAGGATTTTCTCTCTTAAAGGCATATTGGTTACAACTATATTATTTCTGCTAATATATGGGGCTTACATATATATTGCATACTATCTCGCTCACCTCGTATACAACACATATATGTACGTTATAAACATAACTCCACATATATTTCAAAAATTCTACGAAGTATTTATTACAACAAGAATAGGTTCAATTATACTACTCCTGTTATTTGTCTTCATAGTCTACTATGTACTTAACAACTATGTTACATTATTAATAAGTGACACCATTGCTTTAAACAAAGAATTCGCATTCCATAGAGTTGGTAGTATATTACAGAGTGAGGCTAAGAACATAGTCTTAGGTAAAGATCCTTTCCAAAAACTATTTGCAAGATCATTTCTCTTCATAATAATGTTCTATCTATATGGAATAACTTATCCCTTATATAGAAGCTTCTATGACCTTATCTATAAATTCCTCTCGCATTTCTCATTACCTGAATATATAGTTCTACTTGCTTGGTTTGGCTTACTTTATGCTGTATCATATGTTGTATACAAGATCATTTATTCAAGAATAATATCAGTGATCAAACCATCTATTTCAGGGATAAAACATGATTTAAAGAAAACAATGCAACCTAAAATTTGGAGACCTTTTTACCTATTTTTATTTATACTCGTAACGTATGCCACGACTATAGCATTGATTTCTTCATCAGAATTTAGCGGAATACTTATGAGATCTCTAGGATTAGATAAAAACATTAACATTGTTTATCATAATGTATTTCTGAGACTTTTAACAAATCAATACATTCATTACTCGTATTATTTAAGTCAATATATTCAAAACTATATTCTAAATATCGATGAAGCATATAAGATATTAACAAGACTTGTAAAAGACATAATTGAATTTATATGGGGATAAGACTTGCTCACACGAGATATCGTGGCACCAATAATTGGATTAATCCTTGTAGGTTTCAGTATTTACATATTCTTATGGTCTCTACAACTAATGATCTATAGGGACGTGCCGAGCAGCTTATTAGGAGCATTGATAGGCTTTGTTTCACTAAGTGCTGGTGTATCATTGGTTAGGACATGGAGTCTTGGAAGATATATTGTAAAAGAAGAAGAAAAATCCGCCAGGGGTTCTGCATAGCACATCGCACCCCTCCAAGAAGGGGTGCTAGCCAGCGGCAGGGCTTCTTCATCTATGGAGTTATATATTGTTGTAAACTTTTATCTTTTATAGTTGTGTTTTATAATATTATCGAGTAAGGTGTGAATACATGGTTGATGGTAAGCTATTAAAATTCGTTGATAGAAGAATTGAAGGAGATCTAATATATACGTCTGCATTACCAAATACAAAGCTTGGAGGACTAATGCCATCTAGACAAACAATACCTCTAAGCCTAGTCCATCCTAAAAATGCTGAGTTAGAATATGCCTTGTTAGAAATAGGGACAATAACACCTAGTCAAAACATTCAGTGGAGAGTGAAAGTAAACGGAATAAGCGTTACAAAAGAATTTCATCCACAAACGATATGTCCAGCAGGTAGGGATTTCTTTGCAAAATCAGTATATGATATTACAAGCATACTTAAAACACCCGAAAGCCTTAGAAAGAAAAGAGCTAATATTACCTTCAAGCTAGAAGGCGGAGAATCAATAGTAATTGAACACCTCTCAATACTAGCAATATATAGGAGTGAAGAAGCAGAAGGAAACATAACGTTCCTTAGTGGAGCACTAAGCTTAAAGCCCGGGGAAGAAGCATCAATAGATCTAAAATATAGTGGTCAAAATAATGTATTTAGAACAACTTTATACATGCCGAGTACTATAGCTTCTGGTATAATCATGATCAATAATAATGAACTGATAAAAATAAAGAATATTCAGGGAATAGACGAGTTCTACTTAGAGCTACCAGATAGTTTCAAAGAAATAACAAATATAACTATAAAGCACAAAGAAGCTAGTACAACATATTATCCAAAAGAAATGCGTGTATCAAACATACTCATATATAACATTAAATATAATGCACCAGACTTAGTAATTAAGGGCTTGAAGGAAAAATACGAACTCACAAAAGAAAATAATGAAATAACCCTGAATATATTAAACAATGGATTATCAAAGCCAGATAATGCGTTGATTGTAGTGATGAGCTTAGGCAACGTAGTGTTTAGAAAGAGAATAAAAGAACTAGAGCCTGGAGATAGCGTGTCTGAAAAAGTAAAGATAAATCTGCCACAAGGAGAGTACGAGTTAGTTGTTAGAGTAATCTGGAGGAAATTATCGAAGACCTGGTTTAAGGATTACAGGATAAAAATATTTGTGAAATAATTGTTCTCAATCATTTATATGTATTCTACAACTAGTCCTTCTTCATCCGCAAATCTCACAATTAATTCACGGTGTTCTCTTCTAGTCCCTTTTTTCTCAACAATAATCGCTTCGGGACAGGGGACTGAATTATTTATCATTAAACGGAGCGAACCGACACTTAGGTATGGCAACGCATACTTAGCCATTATATGTCCGTAACAATAGTTTTTCTCAATTGCATATTTCGTGTGCTTCCATGGATAATGTCTTCCACCTACTCCAGCTACTACTCTGCACTCATGCACGGGATTCTCTAGAAACTGAATAACGGCTAAACCAACTATTTCGTGATTCTTAGGAATACGCCACTCATCCAATGTGCTCCCGATCTCAATGAAGCAAAGTGGTTTCTTGTTCTCTGTTGGGCCATGATGAGTTGCTTCATAGCTTACCTCATATTCTTTATCAACACCATATTCTATGCTTAATCTCCTCAAGTTCAGTAAAAGCTTATGAGAAACAATAGGATTAGCAATAGCCAAACTCCTAGGCTTACCTCCATAGAGAGCCTCATCACCGAAGTTACCAGTATGGTGAACAGTATAACTCTTAACTTTTTTTGCGCTAGAATGCCTAGATAAAACTATGTATTCTGTAACTCTACTGGGAAGGCGAACATCCAAGTATTCAAAATATATGGGTTCATCCCTAAACCCTGCAAGTATAAAGCCTCTACCTTCAAAACATTCCTCCGCATTTAAACAGTTCGTGCTTTTCTCTAATCCATAATATTCTTTAATATAATCCGCAATACCTTTACCAGCAGGATCATTAATACTATATACTAAGCCAAAATACCTGCTCATACATAATCCCTCATATAGCTAGACGATACAATTAATTCTTGGAGGAAATAATATTTTCGATTACCTATATATTTAAACCCCCGACTACTAAAGAATAAGCATAATGGGTTCTAAAGCATTGGTCATGGATAAAGAAATAAATTATACGATGTGGAGGAAGAGGAAAATAGAGTTCTGGAACAGGATCTGGGAAGATCTCGAAATAGGTTATTTAGACAAAGACTTACTCGGGCTACTAGTATTGTTCAATATGGATAAGAACATCTATACACTGAGTAGTTGTAGCGGCAGAATAGTTGTAGCGGATTCAACGTATCCATGGAGTAGAGAAGAGACAAGCGTTGTCTTCAAGAAACATTTTCCAATTAAGACCGAGGAATTCGTAGAAATTATGACTAAACCAGCAGTTAGGCGTATGTGGGTTAATGTCACTGGACCAATCATCCATTTATCAACATCAAGCTTTGATTATGCTTTAAAAATACTTTCATTAGCTAGAGAAGCAGGGTTCAAACACAGTGGTCTATTATCATTCAATAAGGACAAAGGATATATTCTCGAACTAACAACTGGTGTTAGAGTATCTAATCTAATCAAGGAAGGAAATAAAATCTATGTTAAGGAAGAATATCTGGAAAATTTCGTCGAAATTCTCAATGAAGTCCTTATCTATGGTAAAAAACTACTTCTTAGACTATATGATACTATGAAAAAAATTATCCCGGTACAAGAAGACGAAGAAATAATGAGATTCATTAAGGAGAGAGGTATAAGCATTGAATCAATTAACCCTAGGAAAATCTTATCTAAATACATTAATTATCTATAATACATGACTTCAGCATGATCGAGTATTTCCAATACCTCATTATTTGTTTCTAATAACCATTTTCTCAACAATTCGAGATCCTCTTCACTAGCACTCGTTTCTGGTTTAACGGGTTTAAGCCTACATGCTCC
>JAMOPC010000184.1 GCA_027064845.1 Desulfurococcales archaeon
TAGCGGAGAAAACTGGTTTAAGCTATACAGCTGTTAGAAAACGTATTCTGAGACTAATGGAAAGAGGCTACCTTGGCATAAAACCTGTGATATCATCTAAACTTGTGGGAAACGTAGCCGCCTTTATTAAGATCAAGACAAGTAATCCCGATAAAATAGCAAATATATTAGCTAAATGCAATAGGGTTTTAGGATTATTTATTAATCATGAAGGAGTTAGTGCAATGTTCTATTCGCGGGACAAGACAGAGTTATCAGCAATTATTAGCAGAGTCTTAGCTATTGATGACCATATTGAGGAATACTATATAGAATACGGTAGAATACCTAATACAATGATGATCCCGATCAGGAATCCTTATCCAGATTGCTTTGAATGCATGTATTATCAGCTAAAACTATGTAGCGGCTGCCTTCCACAACTACGACTCAAAGGTAACAAGAACAAGAATTCTAATAGCGGTAATAATAAGGCTCGTTAAGAACCTCGTTTAACCACTCATAAACCACTGGACCAGCAACAAGTTCTCCCAACTTTAATATATTCTCAATACTTGGACATCTCCTCACCTTATAGATCCTTCTCCTAAACTCAGGGTGCTCATACATCATCATTCTAAGAATCTCTTCTAATAACCTCCTACCATCACTATTAACATATCCATTATGAAAATACTGCCTATACCCAATGATTAATTTCTTAAGGAGAAAAACTATGTCCCTTCCCCACTTCAATGATCTCTACCTATAGATCTAATACGTTAAACACTAAATCCTATATACTTCTTATAACCATAGGGATTTAATAAGTAATAACTCTGAATGGTGAATAATTGTGAAAATAGTCTTAATAGGGCCTCCAGGAGCTGGTAAGGGTACTTATGCTAGATACTTTAGCAAGAAATACTGTATTCCCCATATAAGCACGGGAGATATATTTAGAGCGGAAGTTGCTAAAGGAACAGAACTTGGTAAAAAAATAAAAGAAATCCTCGATCGAGGCGAACTTGTTCCCGACGAGATCGTTATCGAGATCATTAAAAAGAGATTATCAGAACCAGATACAGCGAAGGGCTTCATTCTCGATGGTTTTCCAAGAACAATAAATCAAGCAAAAGCACTTGAAAAAATAACAAAGATCGATGCTGTAATACACATATACATAACTGAGGATGAAGCAGTTAGGAGGTTAAGTAATAGATATATCTGTCCTAAGTGTGGAAGAGTATATAACTTGTTATTTAACCCGCCTAAAAACGATCTCAAATGTGACGATGATGGAACACCACTTATTAGGAGATCCGATGACGAACCCGAGGTTATTAGGAGAAGATATAGAATATACTATGAAACATTTCAGCCAATTATAGATTATTATAAAGAGAAGAAACTATTGATCGAGATCGATAATACTATGGGTAGCGATAAAGGCATTCCATTGCTAGAAAAGATATTGATTGAGAAAGGTATACTTAAGATCGAGCCTTGTAATCCAGATGTGAGTATAAAGTAATCTCTAAAGGTTTTTTGTAATTAAAATCTATATTTTCTCCTAATAACAATACTATAGTATCAAGCTAACATTACTGGAGTTATTTATGATCGATATTATTGTTAGAAGTAGGAGAGACGCGAACGCAGTAAAAGCTATGTTGGAGAAATTCTATCCTGAATGGGATTCGAGAGTATATACTCTACATGGGAAGAGAAGTTTTGACCAAGTGATTGAAGAGTTAGAAAACATATTGAGCAACGATAGATTCTATGTCTTTATGCTCGCTAGAGAAGATGCTGAACTAGCTGAGAAGCTTGAAAAAAATCTACCATTTAATGTTGCAGTACAATTGGTTCCTCGCTCAAAGATAAGAAACACTCGAATAGAGCATTTATCACAACTATTCGATATAGCTAGGTCTAAATTTAGACTAGCAGCTGGGTGGATTCGTGATTCTAAATCATACATGTTTGCCTTGAGAAGAGGAATACAGCTTGAAAAATATGAGTTTAATCCGGCATATGATGTTTTCCTAGGAATAGGTGGAGGATTCAAATGGGTTTTAGAGAAAATCCTTTTGGGGAAAATATGTTCAACACCCCTAATTATGAGACGCTTCGGCGGCGAACACTATGTGTATTGTGGATATAGATTAACTGCTCTTCTCAACATACCTGATCACGGTATTAATCCTAGAGGAAAATTAATATGTAGTGATTGTATAGAAGAGGTATTTATTGATAATCTGTTAAAGGCAAATAAGGATGCAATTAACTCATATGCTTATATTTCTAAGAAGTATCTTGAGAAGTACAAGAAGTGGGCTGATACAGTAATTGTTCCATGGAGCGGTGGGAAAGACAGTACAGTTGCTCTATTACTTGCTCTAGAGGTCTTTTCTAAGAAGAAGATAAGAGTAATCTATGTTGATACGGGCGCAGATTTCCCAATGACGAAAAAATACATGGAGAATGTTTCTAGAAAACTAGGCATTGATGTAATAAAAACATATGCTGGCATAGACACGCTCATTTTAAAGGGTGAGAAGGGATTCCCCACACATGATGATAGGTGGTGTACTGGTAAGAAAATAGAAGCGCTTGAAAATAAGATCAAAGAAGTGATGAGCGGTA
>JAMOPC010000185.1 GCA_027064845.1 Desulfurococcales archaeon
AAAGTAGTTTTTATTGTATTTGTACGTGTAGAGCTCATGGATTTGTTTAGAAAAGATGTAAAGAACCTATATAATGAAATAAAGAGTATTGCTACGACAGTTTTAAAAGTTTAACCAATATATTTCAATTTAGGCAGACTAAATATATAGGTAATTGTTAATTTTAAAATATAAGTCTAATACATAGTTGTAACATATTTATTTATTGATAAAACTTAAGTATAGGAGTAATACAGCATTGACTGCTGAGGAGAAAGAAATATACGAATTACTGGCGTCGATGCCGATTGATACTAAGAGAATGAATATTCTAAATGATATTACTTATGAAGCCCAATTATTGATGAGGAGCAGATTCTCTAAAATAATGAATATGCGGTTTGACGATCTCTTAAAAATTCATGAGTATGCTAGGGATAAAGAAGTGCTTTTTACAACAGAAATTGATCATAAAAGATTTGTCGTATACGTTGATAAAGGAAAGATAGTGTCTTCAGTGATGAGTGATCCCGAGAAAGGAGAGAGGATTGTAGGTTTAAAGCCTTTAACAACATTACTAATGATTTCCAAAGAAAAGCCTCTTACTTTCAAAATCTTTGAGATACAACCCATTAGTGAAGAAGTAGATAAAACAATGGAGACTCCAAGAAAAATCTATAGGCAAGGCATAGAGAAGACCGAAGTTACTGAGAGAAAAGCTGTTACAGAGAAAAAAGCTACTGTTATTAGAACTATTGAGAAGAGGGAAGAAAAACCGATAATTCTCGAGTTTGCAAGAAAATTGAAGGAGTTTATCGATCAAGTTAAAGAAGAAGTTAATGAGCTAGCACCACTTTATGGCTGCAAACCTGTTGATACAAAAGTCACTATTAGTAGAGGCATTATTACTGTGAGAGTAGTTGTAAAGAAGAAGAGTATATTCAGTAAATGTGATCACAAGAAACTTAAAGAAGCATTAAATAGCAATGTTGGAGTAATAATGTCTATGCTAGATCTAAATCTTCCCTATAGAATTATAGTTGAACCAACTAAGTAGGTTTATCTGGTCGAGTATTTGCAATTATAAATTTTTCTCAAGAAGAAAACGAGTATTTAACCGTGAATTCTTTTATTCCTCGCCTAGTATATTTAAATTTGCTCAATAAAAACCAATTTTATAGTTCGCTTAGGTGTCAATAATTATGTTTAGAATTTTCATTAGTAAATTACGCCGAGACTTTAGAGAACAAAAGAAGGATCTTCCCAATATATATGTTGATACAATGTTTTATAATGAAGATAGGCCTCTTAGTGCCTTAGTAATAAATGCAGCTAATAAACCCGGTGTATTAGCCGGAATAACGAGGACCATTTCGGAAAAAGGTATAAATATACTAAAGGTAAATGTACTAGATATTCCTCGAGGAGATCGTGGCTTTATACTGCTTCTACTGGAAAATTGTGATGAAAAGTGTGTCGAAGAAATTGTTAAGTCTCTAAAAAGCAATGCTATACTTAAGGACAGGCTTTTCAGTATAAATTATAGTACTGCTGAGAATGGTTTTGTGTTTTTAAAGTATAATAGTGTCTTGTTTGATGATTCAACATCATTTATATTATTACATCAATTATTGGAATGTGCTGTTTATGAGGTGATTAAGGACAACTTAATGGGTGCAAGTCTATTCTTAACTAGTTTTGGGAAAGGAATAGGTAGGGCAATATATGATAGGTTCATCAAAGATATTGAAGAACTTCCTGGTAATACTATTGAGGAGAAAGTATCAATAGCTCTGGATCTTTTCTGTAATTTATATAAAGCAATGGGTCTTGGCGAGATGAACATAGAGGAGAAAGGAACTGGTCGATACCTCGTAAGTATTAGGAATAATTTCGAATGTATGGCGTTGAAGAAATATGGTGGTGGTAAGGGTTATCCTGCTAGGACAGGATTTATAACGAGGGGTATCATAGCTGGTTTTTATGAGAAATTATTTAATAGAGTTGTTGAGGTCTATGAAGAGGCATGTGTTCTTGAGGGTAGAGATGCTGATGTATTTACTGTAAGGATTAGAGAATCTATCTTTAGCAGGTATTAAGGTAGTTTAAATAATTATTAGTTTCTCTTTATCTTCTTTATATTCCTCTTTATTTCTCTTTTGAGAGTTCACGTGTTCTTTCGAATAGTTCGCGTGTAGCTTCGCCTATTTCTTTAGTACCAGTTACTAGTTCTTCTGTCGCAGCTACTTCTTCCACAGGGATTCCTGCAGGTATGGCTTCTTCTCTCCCTACTTCTTCTAGTTCTTCTACAGCTCTCTTGTATACAGATGCTGGGTCATAGTAGTAGTTGAATATTATCCTCGTTACATCCCATACATTAGTTATTCCCTTGTATAGCATCCAGTTCAGTATAGTTGCTTTCCTATATACTTCGTCAATAATATCTTCTAGTTCTAATCCTCTTTTTGCAGCAATGTCTCTAAGATGTATACTATCCTCTAAATAAACTTTGAACTCATCCGTTCTTGGATCCCACTCAGCTATAGTCTTGTATTTACCATAATCAACGACTTCTTGTACAACAGTTACTCTTCTCTGCACCTTAACAACACCCTTCTCAATACGTGTAATAACTCGTCTCAAATGTA
>JAMOPC010000186.1 GCA_027064845.1 Desulfurococcales archaeon
GCCACAACTATGATCAATACATAAATAGCTGTGTCAAGCACCATGTAAAGGGAATCCTTTTTATCATTAGACTGGATCATTATATTTCCTCCGCTTCCGGGAGAGAGATGTATTGTTTCCCTCTCTATTATCTTAGGTTTCTCCTCCGGGTAGAGGTAGGATAATGTAATCAATGCATTACTATAAGTTGCTAATGCATAGTATCCAGGTGCGAGAACTGGTTTACCTACTAGGGTTTTTCCGGGAAAATACATGTAGATGAGCCTTGATATATTGAAGCTAAGTGTTTTTCCATATTTTTCCGAGGCGTAATCATATAGTTTTTTATATGCCTCGCTACGAGGAACTATATTTGCTTCACCAAGCTTCATGAGCTTGGATAAGAGGAATCCACCGCCAATTATGTCTCCTTCATAGTCGACAATTATATAGGGTGTAGGCATTACTTCTACTCCATTAACGAGATACTTTAGATCAACACGGACACTATAATGATATACTTCACTTATAGGAGTAGAGACAGGAGTACCGTTATCAAGCCTCTTAATAATAGATCCTTCGGACCAATAAACACCATATTCATTGACAACATAGCCGCTAATAACCATGGATCCACTGGAAACCTCTACTAGAGTCTCGTTTATCCTAGAAACAATTTCTCAAACCAAATCATCTGTTACGTTCTCGTATTTTTCATATTCCTTATAAGGACCAATGATAGTGAAACAACCATGCTTATCACTAATTACTCTAACCCCATTATCCAGTACATATTCTCTATGATCAATAAGCTCAACAGATAATCTAGCCTTTCTACCAAATGCTTTTTCGACAAGAATTCTTTCATACACTTTATCAAGTTCTTCAAACCTATAAATAGGCAAAATATCATTGGAACTCATAGATGTATTAATAGAAAAAACTATAGAGGACTCTATAGAAGAAGCAACAAGCAGTAATATGAGAAGAATAGATGCCGTATAAACATTTAACCTCATACTATCCTCCTAACAAATAAATGAGTATCATATAAATCCAGTTCATACTACATAATAGTATTTATTTGAAAGAGTATTAAACTATTAATGAAGAGTGTGGAAAACGTTTTGTTTTCTCATGGTGTAAGTAGTGTTAGTTGATTCTGTTAAGAGCCGATTACCCGAGGTTATCTTGTGTTTGCTTATCTTGTTAATAGCTTTATCAACGATAAGAATACTCATAACCTACACAAATCTACTCGGTAAAGTAGATTATGGTCCAAAGCCATGGTTTGGCGACATTTATTGCTTGTTCAGGGAGGGAGAAGAATATTCGAAGGATATTCTCATTATTCAAATAAGCATCAATCCTGCATATGTAGATAGACCATTATACCTATTAATTGGAACACGTAATGAAACCATTCTCATCTATGATCTCAAACCATTTCATAATGTAACGAACGAGTATTTTCAGAGAAACTATATTTATTTAGAGTTCCCAGCCAAGTATTTAGGTCTCGGAAGATCCATGTATAGAGAGACATGTGTATCAGTAATATTCGTGTGGAAGAACAAGACAATAGGGATAACACCATGTATCTATCCAGAAATAGAGGAAATCAAATAGTTCTTGATCTTTTATTTTGAATTCTGTGTTAAACGATCTATTATCATATATCAAAACTTATGATATCTCAATAAAAAGGCTTGCTATGAAATTGAAATATTAGATTTTATTGTGTTTAAGGATTTTCTAGTGGTCTCCTATCCATATTGTTTCTTTCAATCCTTTGAAGTGTTTATCTCCTGTAATTATCTTTGCTTGCAATTTTCTAGCGGTTGCCAATATTATTGCATCGACTAAGCTTGGTTTTTGTCTTAATCCTATATTCTTTGCATGCTTAACTAGTTCAAGATAAGCTTTTCCGGTTTCCAATGCTAGTTTCTCATCTATATCTATTACTATGGAGATCTTAGCTATTACTTCTAGTCTTTTCTTAATTATTTTTTCTGTCATGTTCTCTTGTAGATACTTTCGAGCTATTTCAGCTAATACTATGGATGGTGTATAAACCTCGTTTTCTCTCAATAAATAATCCTTAACCATTTCTCCCTTCTTGGATCCTATGAAGAACTCTATCCATGCATATGTATCGATCACTAGTCTCCTAATATTCCCTGTCCTCACCTCTATCCTCCTCAGAAAAACTAGTTATTCTACCCCGATCGATTCCAAAGTATTCCTCGATCATTTTCTTTTTATACTCCTCTATAAGCCTCAATATAGTTTCCTCATAAGTCTTAGAACCAAATCTCTTCTTAAGCTCGTCTAACTGCTTCAACGTCTTTTTCGAGACCTTTATTGTAGTATAAGATAAAGCCATGTATTACACCTTATAGATAGATTCTATATCATTATAATGAATTAATTAATACTGGTATAAAAAGATACTAGTATACTATTAAACCACTCCGAATTATTTATGTATCAGCAATCACAGCATTGATCCTCGCTGGAAAACCTGACCAGCTGATGCTCTTGAAGGGGAGTTGTAGGCGATTTTCTTGCTTGACACCAGTTTGGGAGCCAGGGAGTTTACCGACAACGTTTACCTAAGAGGGGAATATCGC
>JAMOPC010000187.1 GCA_027064845.1 Desulfurococcales archaeon
TCTCCATCACATAGTAGCCATACATAGTATGCTAATGCTGATAATTCATATACTTCTTCCTCTGTCTTAGCAACGTAGAACTTTTCATCTTCCTCGCCTAGAAAGACTCCTTGTCTTGATGGTTTTAATGACTTTATCTCTTGAAATAATTCCTTAACCTTAATAGCTTGGTCTTTTTTTAATTGTTCTTCACTCATATGTGTATACCTCGGTTACTTATTTCTTCTATATATACCCCTGCTCTGTCTATAGTATCCTTGTTTCCTAAAACCGCCTGTTCTACGTTGTCTAGGTTCATAAGGTGCTTCAGGCTGTTCTTCTGGAATGCTTTCTGGTTGAGGGGCTTCTGAATCATCTAATTCTGTTATTTTTGAAGATCTACCAATATTTACTTGTACTTTACCACGAAAACTTGTAGTCCATGCTCCTTGAATATCAAC
The DNA here is from genome assembly GCA_027064845.1 of Desulfurococcales archaeon. Classification (GTDB taxonomy): domain Archaea; phylum Thermoproteota; class Thermoprotei_A; order Sulfolobales; family Desulfurococcaceae; genus JAGHDU01. The sequence continues at coordinate 441 of JAMOPC010000187.1, forward strand.
TACTTTGCCTTCCTCTAAACTGCCTGCTTTCGTCCCCCACAATGTTACTTGAACACGTCCAGTCTCGTCGCCTATAACAGCGTTACTGATTGTTCTGGGACCCTTCCTTGTCTGAATTACTCGTGGGGGAGAAGTTTCTAGAACCCTTCCCTTTAGATGAATGTTTTCTTCTCCAGCTTTTAGATCAATTATATGTGATATAGGTTTAGATTCTTTTTTATCTGGTTCCGGATCTACATACATTACGAGTTTCGACTCCTTTTATGAGTTATGGGGTATGAGGCATTATATATTGGTGGGGGTTAATATATTGATTGTATATTCTATACCAATGTTTTTTATCGATGATAGAATCTTATCTATGATTCTTAAACATTCAGGAAAATTCCTCCTACAATAATACAAGTGGGATTTATCTTTTCTTTTATCTGAACACCCAAAACCTAATATAGGTTCCAAATACTTCTGCATTTGTTTACTTAACAGGTTCTCTAGGTCAATACTTTTCCAGGAAGTAATAGTTATTGTAACAAAACCAATGAGTTCTACGTAATTATTTGTTGTTAAATAATCAACATGCCAAAATACTTTCTTATTTCTTCTTAAATGACGCATTATACGAGATCTTAAGCCTCCTGGTCCATAAGCAGATCCTATGTAAACGTATATACCTGGATTTAAAGAAAATACCTTATTACCACGCGTAGTAATTGTTAATTTTCTATAGATTCTAAAGATCAATAAATAGTATCCAGGTAATGACGGAATAATTTGGTAAGAATCCAATATTATCTAGCCCCCATTATTTTAATACGATCATTTAATTATTTGGATTACGATAAATAAACTCTTAAAAGGACAAGGTTTACACTAGGTGTTTTACAATGATTATTCCTAGGAATAAGAAAAAGAATGAAATAGAATATGTTATCGATGACATAAAGGGTGTTGCAAGAATCCTTATGGGAGGGCCTGATGAACGGGGAGAGAAATTATTAAAAGCTAGTGGTTTCTTCCTGATGGTCCCAGATCCCACAATGATATCAACAGGTATTGGTTTATCCATGATTGCTGCAGGAAAATTATTGATGAAAAGAAAGAAAAAAGGATTAAAGGATCTATTGGATGAACATTTAATTAATATTAGATATGCCGAAGAACTAGTTGAGGATTTCTTGTGAAAGAATTTTCTATTTGAAAGATATCTAAATAATATAGTAATCATAATTTGTTATGCATAGGGATGAAGAGCCCGGTTTTCAGCTGATCGTTGATGCTGAGGAGTTGCTCAGCTGACCTCTAAGATTATTGAGGCCAAGATAGTTACTTTATTAGGGTTTTTGTATTCATTAATATGATTGAGCACTTGGGTAATGCAGAGGTAACTATATTATGGAACAAAGCTTTAAAAAACTGCTTGTTCAGTCGCACAGATTTGTTTATGAACTAGCAAAACCATTTGTTGGTAGAGAAGAAGAAGCTAAAGTTATAGCACTATCTATCATATCTGGAGAACATGTAGTCATGATTGGAGAACCTGGAACAGCTAAATCAGCCCTAGCTAGGAGAGCTGCAGAATTAATAAATGCTAGGTTCTTCAAGTATTTGTTAACAAAATTTACCGAGCCTGATGAATTATTTGGTCCTCTCGACATTACAGCTTTAAAGCAAGGCAAATACATTAGAATTACTAAGAACAAACTTCCTGAAGCTGAAATTGCTTTTATTGATGAAATTTTCAATGCAAACTCTGCTATATTAAACATGTTTTTGACAATAATGAATGAAAGAATTCTATATGATGGATACAATGAAATAAAGGTACCTTTATGGACAATGATTGCTGCCAGCAATAATGTACCTGATGAGCCAGAACTACAAGCCCTATATGATAGATTTCTATATAGACACTTCGTGAGACCTATAAGCGAAGATAAATGGGCTGAATTACTGGACGCTGCTTGGAAAATCGAAGCCGGATACTATGAACACGCTGAACCTATACTTAACATGGATGACATTAAAATGCTTAATAAACTACTCTTCGAAGTTGATCTCAATCCTGTGAAAGAAAAGTTATTGAAACTATACGCTATATTGGAGGACCAAGGTATACATATAACTGATCGTAGAAAAGGAAAAGCTTTGAAAGCAATAGCTGCATC
>JAMOPC010000188.1 GCA_027064845.1 Desulfurococcales archaeon
AGATTCGAAGCATCAATAACAAGATTTGAAACAGTTGCCTTTGGTTTTTTATGAGTAACATACACATGTATAACACCTGTTTTATCAAGCACTAGATTTACTGAGTCTCTAGGTTTGATTCCTAGAATCTTTGCCCATTTCTTTGGTAGCGTAATGGCGTAGGATTTTTCTCCTACCTTGATTATTTTTCTAGGCTCCATCCAGGACACAGTCATCACCTTTCAATTATTATAATTGTTACGTAAATATATTAATTTTAATGCCATTTTTACTAGTCATAATAATTTATTAACGGTGCATGCCGGTACAAACTTATTTTAAAGTACGTAAAGCTATACTGCACTCATTGAGTAGAAATTTTAGACAATTGTTAGCGGTTACTTAACATATCAATAAATACTGTTTAATAATAATGCATACATGTTAATACATATATGAATTGAAAAGCTCGAAACACGTGATCATTTTAGAATATGGGGGAATTGCTGGTCTTGATTGTTGTAGGGGTTGATGCTGGTGCTACAAAGACAAGTGTTATAATAATTGACCTGGATGAAAAGAAGATTATTTCTCGAACAAGAGGGGGTCCAGCGAATCCTGCAAGTATTGGGTGGGATATGGCTATTAAAACAATAGTTGATACTATTAGGTCGGCTCTTTCGAGCACTAATGAAAAACCATGGATTATAGCTTTATCTGTAGCTTATACTGGTTGGGGTAAGTATTTATCACGATATAGGGAAGCGTTGTTAAAAGCATTTCCAAGTGCAGAAATCGTTGTCTTACCTGATGATCTCGCTGTTCTTGTGACATGCTATCCCGGCGGAGAAGGACTAGCGTGTATTATGGGTACTGGGAGTCATTGTGTCGGTGTATATCATGGTAAAACAGTTCGTGTAGGTGGCTGGGGTCATTTATTGAATGATGAACTCGGAGCGTATAGGATTGGAAGGGATGCCATAGTAGAGATCCTAAAATGTATAGATGGGAGATCTACGATTTGTTCCGACTTATATGATTCATTTCTTCAATATATAGGTGTAAATAACATATATGATGCTATTGATAGAATATACTCTGATCCTAGCTTATCAAAAACAATTATTGCTGGTTTCGCCAGAGAAGTAATAAAAGCAGCTAGAAACAATGACCCTATAGCATTAAGAATTCTTGAAAACTTATATAATGATTTCCGTGAACATATTATTGCGTTAATTAATCGTTTATCTATAAAGGATGCTTCGATCAATGTATGTATTTATGGCGGATTATTTAGAGGGGCTAAAGATATTCTAGCTAAGTATTTAGCAAAGCCTGTTAATGATAGGATCGGAATAAATATTATTGAGCCAAAAATGTGCGTAGAATGTGGCGTTATAGTTTATGCTTTAACCAAGATTCTCGGGTATGAACTAGAGGAGGTACTCAATAGTATTCCTGAAGAATGTTATTGTACTTAAAAACGTTTGACTTTGATCTTGAATTTTCTCTGTAATGTATAAGGCCCATTTCTTTTCTCAGCTAATATTTTATTATATTCTATTTCTTCGTCTAACATAACTGTTATAATACGCCATTTGTTGTTTCTCAAATAAACTTTGTTTCCGTCTATTCTTATACCATGGAGTTGTAGAAGATTTAGTGCTTTGTCAGCTTCTTCTCCTTCAATAACATATCCTTCGAAATCATAGGGGGGTGGATCGTCTCTTTTCTTGATTTCAAGTAGTTTTTCAGCATTTTTCACAGCATAATAGAGAATACTGTACATTGCTGTCAAGTGAACATTTACTCTTTCATCCCATAAGTAATCGTGTAATCCAACACCCCATGTTTCCACTAATAGTTTTGGAATGTTTTCTAGTGGAACATGTGATCCTAGAACATATGGGGGGAGAGCTGTTCTTTTTGCTCCTCCGAAGTGTCTATATTTAGTTTTCCATCCTGTGATTTTTTCTATAGAATAACCTGTTTCATTCATTATTTCGGCAGATACTTCTACTAAATCGTCTCTTATGAGCATATATGGGTTATCAGTTAGTGTTGCCATGAAACCCTCTGTTTCAATTGCCCATTTTGGAGGGGATTCTTTTGCAGCTAGAAATTCATGATGGTCAGATATGAAGTGTGGATTAATCTTGTTGATCAAGAGATGTAGGTATCTAGTTTCTTTTTCTTCTAAGTATACCCAGTCTCTATTTAGATCTTTCATGTTGGCATTGAATCTGGCTAGAATGCATGTGTTTTTCCAACTTGGCTCATTGTTTCTTTTATAACATTCGATATATCTATTAAATCCGTCAGGATTGATCAATGGAACAATGACTATGTTTAAGTTTTCAAGTATTTCGTCGGGTCTGTAATAAGGTGTTATGGGGTCGTTATATTCTAAACTATATGGTAAAAGTGTTGCAGCGGCTATGCTTGCTGGCTCACTACCATGAAATCCAGCCACGATCATTATCGTTGGTTTGTCTTTACCTGCTTGGTGACTTAAATAATATAGTTCTCTTCCTTCTGTTGATTCCCCATATATTCCTAGATTCCAATTATTTAGCTGCTTAATATTTTCTATTAGTTTTTCTCTATACTCTATATATTTGGAAAGGCTAACTCTGGATTCATTATACATTTTAAGGATAGACATATAGTACACCTATTGAGCCTTATAATCTCTTAAGCTTGGGATTAAGTATTGTCTCGAGAGCATTACCTATGAATATAAATGTTATACCTGTTAATGCTATCATTAGTCCTGGTGGGACATACCACCACCATGCTGTCAGCGTTCCCTCGTCTATTGCGGATGCCAGTATTCTACCCCAGCTCGGGATCCATGGATTTCCTAGCCCGAGGACGTTCAGAGAAGCTTCTATCATTATGGCATTTGGTATTGTTAGAACCATCATTGCGAAGGAGTATGGAATCATTTGTGGCATAACGTGTCTAAACAATATTCTCGCTGTGCTTGCTCCTAGTGCTTTAGCAGCCTCAATATATGGCTGTGCTTTAATTTGCATAGTCATACTCCTAATAACCATTGACATATACGGCCATCCAAAGATTATGTATACTCCTATTATTACCCAGATACTTATTCCTCCATACATTGTCTTGAACGTGTAAACTAGAAGTATTACGAAAGCAAAAGCTGGTATAGAATACATTATCTCAACAATTCTCTGCATTATGTAGTCGACTTTACCGCCAAAGTATCCACTTATTGAACCATATAGTAGTCCTATGAATGTAACGGCAAAAGCATATGTAACACCCATGACTAATGCTATATGGCTTCCCCATAGGATTCCGACAAATATGTCTCTACCATATTTATCTGTTCCAAGCCATCCATAACAGCTTCCAACAATTACAAGTTGTGTTTGGGGTTGTTTCTCAAACTCTCCTTCAATCTTAATTACAAAGGTATATTCTCCCTTCAAAGGCTCTGTTTTACCCATACTCATTCCTGGTCCTGCTTTGCTAAAAAGTATAACTATCGGGTTTGCTGTAGATGTTGTGATCTTATCAAGGCTTATTGTTTTGTCAAAGTTCGAGATCAACGTGTATTTTAGTTTTTCTAATAGGCTTTCTGATTCCTTGAGCCCTGTAAAGAAGATTCTTATTTCACCTCTTCCTGTTGGTAAGTATTCACTATATATTGCATTGTCGAGATAACGATATTCCTCGCTGATGTTTTCTTGTGGAGGTCTTACAATATCAATTCCAACGTTAATACTCTGATTTACACCTTTTATTAATACGACAATATCTTTAGTTGGTATATCCCATTCATATTCGTATTTGAATATATATGCATAGCCGGTAAACATTGATTTTAATGCTTCAGGATTCGGATAATTCAGTCTCCTAGCTTCATAAACATATAGGGGTTCTACTTTTATTGGATCTAGTACTTCTTTAGGTGTATATTTTTGGGTTGTGAAGAGATTTATCCATTGTGGGGGAGCTAAGCGTGGATTTAGATCCCATAATGGATTCATATACCATTTCTCATAAGTGATCGGGTCGAGAGTAAACCAGGGAATGATCGATAAGAATATTAGAAATCCTAATAGACCGAGACCTACGAGTCCTATTTTTGTGCGTTTATATTCGAACCAGAACTCGCTTACTTTTTCCCTTAGCGTTGTTATCCATGTGTATTTTTTCTTCTTTTCAGTCATTTTCTTCACCTGCTTCTCTCGGTTCTGATTCTTGGGTCTAGTATACAGTATATGATGTCTAGGAGGATCTTAATTGTTATGAATAGTATTATGAACATGAAGTTTAGCCCCATAAGAACTGGTATGTCTCCGGAGTTTATAGCTAGCCAATACAACATACCCATACCTGGCCATTGAAACACTCTCTCACTAATAATTGCTCCAAAGAACGTGTTGACTAATCCTAAGAGGACCGATGTTACTATTGGTGGGCTTGCAGCTCTTAAGACGTGTTTGTAAAGTATTCTCTTCTCTGATAATCCCTTTGCTCTCGCAACCATGACAAAGTCTTCTTGCATCACATTCAAGACCATGTTTCTAACAACATAGGCATTAGGCCCTATAGCGATTAAGACTATTGTCAGTATTGGTAATGCTAAGTGGTAAGCCCACCACGATATAAGTGAGAATGTATTGCTTGCTATTTGTGGGGGTGGGGATTCCCAAGCCCTACTTGGGAATAGGTTTAGTTTTGCTGAGAAAATGAATATCATAATTAATCCGACCCAGTAGAGAGGAAATGAATGCGCTGTCATACCAATTACTGATACAGTACGGTCAAGTTTTCCTCCCGCTCCTTTAGCCATGTATAAGCCTAGGTATAGGGCTATTAGCATATTTATTGCATAAGCCACAGTGAACAACATTATTGAGCGTGACATTGCATTGATAAGCAGAGAGAATGTGTCCTCATACTCACCGTACTGCTTGTATGTTCCGAAGGGTGTTCCGAGGTTAAATGTGAGTGTCTTATAAGTGTATAGAAATACTCTATAAATATATGGTTTATCTAATCCCCATCTACGTTTTTCTCTCTCAATTACATATTTTTCTATGCAGTCCTTCGCTACTCCTTCTATATCTACTCCTTTTTCCTTTAAATTATTCAGTAAGGTTTTATTTGAAAATAAAACACTACACATATACGTTTCATTAAAAACATTTACTTTGATCTTATATTGTTTAATTTCCTTCAAATGAAACTGGATAAAATTCAATAAACCTTGTAAACCACCACCACCTAAAGCTTTTTGTAGCTCTTCTTCCACTGTCATATGGATTCTTTGGGTTACATTTATTTCCATTAAAGCATTGAATGCTATCGAACATATAAATGTGGCTACAAGCATTACGACAATTGCTGTCGATATTCTACCGATCATGTAAGTCGCCAAACCCATATTGGAACACCTTCTAACCAATATTGTATTAGCTTGGCTTAGTTGTTTCTGTATTTTTCTAATTCATTTTATTCCTAAATACATAGGTTTTAGTTGAATTTTGGGAGACGAATTTATAATAAGTAAAAAATGATTTGTTTATTTCTATATTCGGCTTTAGTTATTTCTTCTTCAAGAGTAATACTGCTGCTACTATTATGATGATTACTATTATGGCGATTGCAACATATAGTGTCGGGAATCCTCCACCCTGCGGTGTTGTGGTTGTCTTACCGGTTGGAGTGGTAGTTGTTGTATGTGCTGGCGTTGTTGTGGTGGTTGTTTGTACTGGTGATGTCGTAGTTGTGGTTGTGGTTGTTGTGGGTGATGCGGGTGGTAGGACTAATAATGTTGCCTGCATCTTTGAGAGTGGAGCATTTTGTGATATTCCGTAAAGTATTTCTATCTGATAAGTTCCTGGCTCTAATTTGTTTGTTACGTCTGGTGTTAGCTTGATGGCGAACTTGCCGGGTTCAACTTTTACTCCCTGCACTGTAGCTACTTCTTTTCCTTCTTTGAGTATTCTTGCTACAATGTATGCTTGGTCAGCTGGTTTCTCGCCTGTTTGTTCTTCTGGGAATATAATGACTTTGACGAGTTCTAGTGTTATCTTTGTTGACTTACCCTTTTCTACAACTGCTTTTGTCGGCGTAATGCTCTTTAGTTCTAGTTTATATGCTGTTAGTTCTTCGAAGAAGCTGTCTAGTGTTCTTGGATATCCCGTGAATCTTGTGAATACTATACGGTCTGGCTTGTATTCTGTGATTATGTATTGTCCATGGCTTACTAGCATGTTATTGTATTTATTGGCGAAGTCTACTAGTTCTTTGGCTCCTTCTTTGAGGTCTGGTTTGCCTATTGCTGGGTACTTGTCTGCTAATTTTAGTGTTGCTTCAATGAATGGTGGCATGTATTCTCCATTAGCTATCTTTTCAGCAGCAGCCTTAAGGTCTTCTACACAGTTTGGATCAGTTAGGTCTATTCTCTTTACGTTCTCTGTTTCTTGTCCAACTAGTATGTATTGTTTACCGCTAACGGGTCCCCCGTAGATCTTGAGGTATCCGATACTCATCATTAGTTCTGGTGGGAACCATGGCCATAGGCTTCTTGGTCCCCAAGTGTTAACCATACTGACGAATTCCTCTGCAAGTAGGTCTGGGTCAGTTATTCCCATACAGTCTGTGCTTGTATAGAATGATATTGATGTACCGTTTACTATTTCTATTCCATAGAGGCATGTTAATGATTGTGAGGACCATCTTATTGGATGCTCATCTGGGTCGACAAAGTACCATTTGTCATTCTTTGTAGCATTGTTCATCCAGTCAAGGTTCCATGCTAGCCATAACAGTATATCTGCTAGTTTCATATCTCTTCCATGATGCCATTTTCCTAGCACATAGTTGAGTGTTATCTTTACGAGATGCTCCTTAGAGATCTTTGTAGAGTTTAGTAGTCCTTTGCTTTCAGCGTCTTTGACTGTTGTCCATGAATGTGTAGTTGGGTCGAAGTAGAGTGCATTTGTATTTAAGCTTGTAGCATCTTTAACTGCCCATGAAACTCTTAAAGGTGCTAGTTCACCACTGTATGGGTTCGGGAATACGCCAACATCGACTGTTGGCATTAGGATTATTGCTCTTGATAATCTGTGCATTGCGAGTGTTGGGTTAATAGGAGTTGTTATATCCATTTCGCTACTATATAGACCTATTCTTAGTACGCCAGTGTCTGTCCATGCTGTTCTGTAGAACCATGGGTTATAGACTCCGCTTGCCCATCCTACTACTGCGTCATGGACTCTGTTACTAATTACTATGGTTCTTAACGGGTTTACGTAAGCTACTACAATTGATTGCTTCATAACGAGCTGTACCAGCTTCTTTACGCCATTAAGTAGGTCTGTTAATGTTTTAGCTTTTTGAACTTCTTCAGTGAGCTTATCAATCTGTGACTGGAGGGTGTCGCCCATCTTCTCTAAGTGTTCTCTGAGTTGACGCGGTATTGCGGCTGAAGAATATGTCCAGTACATTCCGTCTACGAACCATATTCTCAATAGGTCTTCGCTGATTACTCTTCTATAAGTATAGATGTGCCAGTGCATATATCTCCAATCTTTAGCGTCTCTATATTTCCTGGCATGACCACAGTGTACTTCTGCATCGAATCCTACTTCTTTAAGTTGTTGTGCAAAATATCTCATGGCTCCACAGTGATATGTATAGGATTCCCACCAGGTAGTTATAATGATCTTTACTTTTACCTCGTCTTGTCCGGGTGCTTTAAAGTACCAGAAGCCGTCTTGTTTCTTTCTTAGTTCGTATCCATGCTTCTTAAGTTCTTGGGAGACCTGTGTTAACTTATCATCAATGATCTTCTTTGCTTGTTCAAGATTGCCCTCAGGTTTGAAACCCATATCTTTAATTGCTTTTTCTATTTCTGAATAGTATGGTAGAGAAGGCGATAATGTTACAAATGCTGGATATGCTAACCCAACTACTTTTTCAGCAATATATTTACGGTTAATTAGTAAGTTTAATGCATATCTGATCTCTCTGAAGGCTACAGGATTGAAGTGTTTCTTTCCATCTGGATCAGTTACTATGCCGAGTTTTCCTAACTCGTCTTCGTCGGTTAAGAAGTTAAATAGCATTACTGCTATTCCGCCACTTGTTCTCGCTATTTTGACTGTTGATGGATCTATTCCGGCTGCTTTTAGATCATCCTCGCTAATGGGTTTGGATGGTATGTACACGTCAATGTCTCCTTTGCTTAGTGCTAGTAATCCTTTATTATCATCTGAGTATGCTAAATACTCTATTTTCTGTAGTGGTTTAGGAGCTGCAGCATATGTGATCGGTACTATTAGAGACAATGATATTATTGATAATAGTATAATGCTTAAGATAAGTAAAGTATTCTTATACATAATAGTTGCACCCCACCTAGCTAATTAAGGATGTTCTATATTCATAGAATAAATTTGACTTCATTTAATATACACATAATGTAAGTAATTATAACTAATTTAAGTACACGTATATAACGATCGATAGCATACTTTTCTGTTAATACGTGTATATTTAATGGGAAGTATTTCCCAAACTTTCATAGGTTAATATATGTACGCACAAAATATATGGATGTATCGGGTTTATTTATTCATAATTATGGATTTTATTTATTTATTAAAAAGGAAGTAAATTACTTAATATACAGGTAAATCTCTAATACTCAAACAACTTATAATTAATGAACCCATCAGTATATGTATAAAAGGTGCTCTTCTATGCTACGAAAAGCTGCTTGGATATGGGCCCTCACATTAGAAGAACTATCTCATGACAAAATAATCGAAACCTGTAGAAAAACTGGTATTAAGGAATTATTTGTTCTGGTAAAGAGTATTTCTGGTAAAACATATCTGGATCTAGCAAGGAGTCTTTTGAAGAAAACTATAAATACTGATATAGATCTTCACGCATGGATAGTATCGTTTTATGACAAGGAATATGCGGGAGGACCGGTTGATCCTAGAGACGAGAAATACCAGGAGTACTTATTAGATTTAATAAGGAAGACGCTAGAAATAGAAGCTGATGGAAAAACATTCGCAGGGATCCATCTAGATTATATAAGATACTACACAATTAGGGAATCAAATGATTGGCGTACTATTTCGTCGTTTGTTAAGAAAGTAAGAGAATTAATTGATTCAATTGATCCATCAAAAACATTGTCTATGGCTTCAAAAGCTGAAGACTATGATTCTAAGGAGGGACTATATGAGAAGGCTCTAAGATACGGACAAAACTATCTCGATTTAAAACAATACATCGACTTATTCATACCAATGACATACTATCTAGACTATAATGTATCACCAGAAAAAGCCATTAGAGCAGCTAAATGGGTAAAAGAATTAACGCTGAAAACAGTTTATGCTGGAATACAGCTCCATCCCGGAGAGCATCCAGAAACTAAGAACAAAATACCCTCACCAAATGATATCGACACAATGTTGAGAGAATGCATTAAAAATCAGCTGGATGGTGCTTGCTTCTTCAGATTCAAATTATTACATGATAGAATAAATGAAATCGGAGAAATTATATCAAAATACTGATGCCAACCATAAACAAATATAATTATTATTTTGTTTTCTGCATAGATGTTGAAAGTTTAGTACTTTAAGTAAAATGTATGTTGATTATATAATATAGTTTCTTTTCATAAAATACACCTATTTATTAATTTGAGTGAAGGTAATTATCACTTCCTAATAAATTGGTGTAGGCGGATTGAATAATCACTATTATACAGGAATATCCAAGAGGAGAATAACTCCCGAGAAGCCTATGATTATGGCTGGGTATATTTCGAGAAATTCTAAGAGCAATTGTAAAATAGATGATCTATTTGTTAAGACGCTGTTCCTAGAAGACTCCGAGAATAATAGATTATTACTTATATCATTGGATCTAATTCGTGTAGATAATGACTTATATAGAGAAATAGTGGATGAAATAATTAATAAAACAGAGCTTAAAAAAGAAGAAATTCATATTGCAGCAACTCATACTCATTCAGGACCAGAGATAAGTACTAGCTTTTGGAATACATTGCCGCTTACTGATAAGGATAAAGAAGAAATACGTGAATACAGAAGATTTATCATACAAGAGGCTCTTGAATCAACTATGGATGCTCTTAGTAATGTCCAAAAAACCAGATTATTTGTTGGAAAATCCTACGTGGAAAATGTCGCTAGTAATAGAGTAAAACCGAACGGGCCTGTTGATCCCGAAACTATCTATATGTTTGGGAAAATTAATAATGATATTAACTTCCTAGCATTAAACTATGCTTGCCATCCAACTGTACTTGGTCCAGAGAACACGTGTATATCAGGGGATCTTGCTGGCCACGTAGCAAGTATATTGGAAAAGAAACTAAATTCTATAGTACTATATTTTAATGGAGCAGCTGGAAACATTAGTACTAGATATACTAGAAAGGCACAAAATACTGAATGCTTAAGAATGCTTGCTCAAAAAGTAGCGACCCCCATATACGAATCTATTCTAAGACAAGAATACAAAGAAATAGACATGCCCGGAATAGAAACAGGAATATATAGAGTTATATTTAAGACTAAGAAAATAGAGGGAGATATCCGGAAGATCAAGGAATTAATGGAGATTCTTGAAGAACAACTCAGACAGATCAAGGCTCAGAAAACCTTTTCCCCAGAGATAAGAAATATAGAGTCAAAGTATGAGGGTTTGAAAGTTCTATTAAATCGCATCAATGATTTGAAGAGAATTGATAAAATAGAAGCGAACATAGGATATGCAAGAATAGGTAATAAAGTCGCTATGATATTCTTTCCGGGAGAAGCATATGTTGAGCTACAGTTAATGGCTAAGAAGAAAAGCAAGTTCCCCTATCTATTCTTTGTAGGATATGCTGATGGATATATAGGATACGTGCCTATTGATGAATGGAATGTTGAGAATTCTCTCGTAACCTATGAAAAAATAGTATCAATAATAGATCCAAAAGAAATTGATAGAATTAATAAAATAATTGAAAAAATCATCACTTAAAGATCTTCTTCATACTAGTATATGTGTCTTCAACAGCTTTAAATGGATCCCCCCTATATGGTGGGATCTCAGCGAATATATAACCACTATAACCAACTTCCTCTAATGCTTTCCTTACATTACGCCAGTTAACATCACCAGTTAATGGTATGCCGAATCTTAGCTCAGCCATATTAAAGTCCTTGACATGGACTTGGAGTATCCTTTTTCCTATTATTTTTATCCAATGCTCTGGCAGGCTGTGTGGTAAGGTGTTTCCTGCATCAAAATATGCACCGAAGATTTCAGAATTTAACTTATCTAACAGCCATTTATACTCGTAAGGACCAGCAAATATTTTGTTCCATACATTTTCAAGACCGATCTTAATATTGTATTCCTCGGCAATCTTCTCCGCCTTACTAAGGTTCTTAGCTGCTTTCTCCATCAATACTTCATAATCGATTTCAGGAATAGCGGTTCCTGGGACAACGAGAATGACTTTAGCTCCAAGTATCCATGCAGCTCTAGCTTCTGCTTCAAGCACCTTTAACGCTTTCTCGACACTATTATCATCAAGCCAATTATATCTCCAATAGAGACCAGTAGCAACACTTGGAATCTCGATCCCAGTTTCTTTTGCTAAGTTCTTGATCTCCTCCCATTTCTTATCAAATTCCTTTGTACCTAGTTTTTCAAGGTCTTCTAATACTATGGCTGGCTCGAAGCCATCATACCCTGTTTTCTTAGCATGGATTATTTGTTCATTAATGTTCAGAGTTTTCGGGTAGCTCCAAGTATTTATTCCAAGTTTGAACAATAGGGACTCACCCCGTTTTCGAGGATTCAATGAATGCTTTAATATTAGCTATAGGTGCCCAACCATAGGAATATGCGTAAAAAGACTTTGTTAAGGGTTTTGCTAGTAAAATATCTCTCTTGATAGTATTAGGTGTAGATGGGGGCCAGATAGAAATTCCAGCTACTGGCTCTTTTACTCCTTTGCTGATCGCTATTGATAGTTCGTATGGAATTAGTTTGTGTGATCTATGGAAAGGTTCTGTATAGAGCATTATCTTTATTATATCAAGTATTTGTGATAACTTTTCATAATCTTGTCCAACGAACCAACTATGACTAGGAGGGACAAGGTCAGCTGATAATTTTACACCATATTGTCTAGTCTTGTCTCTTATCTCCTCAACAAGACCAGTTATAATCTCCGTTCTAGCTTTTAACCACTTGGAGACTTCTATTCTATTTATTAGTTCGTATAATGAATGTAATAGTAGGTTTGTGGAGCATTCAGGATCATTTATATTACAAGTATTGCCTGTAATATCTTCAGACGTCAATAATGTATTAGCTATGTCAACGATATCTTTCTTAACTTTATCAACGTTTATTCCAATGGATTCATAGTATTTTCTACAGTTATCACAGAAACATGGTGTCTGTAATAATTTTATGAATAAACTCGGCGAATGAGTAACTGGTTCTGGATACCTTATATAATCGAGTTCTATCTCATATGCTTCGTATCTACATGATAATTCCTCTACAACATTTAAGACGAGTTTTCTCACGTTAGGGTTAAGTGGGCATAGAAACTGTGCTTTGTAACCAGCTATATTTCCATAGATGTCTCTAACACAGTATTCGGGATGTTCGCCAGCAATCTTATCCCATCTTAGAGTAGGTAACCAGTATACTGGTTTTAGATTATAAGATGCGATTCTTTCTCGGAACTCTTTAACAATATCTCTATCGAGCCACGATGGTTTCTTAGGCCTTATATTTTCTGGAATGTCTCGGTAGTACTCGGAGCTTGGAAACCAGAATATAGAGTCTCTATAGGACAGGTAAGTCTTTCTACGAGCATTTCTATAGATAAGAGACTGTCCAGGAAATGCTTGTCTCTCTTCAACATATCTGACAGCAAGACTTACATGGTTAAATCCATGTTTTTCTAGTTCTTCAAGGATATTCTCTATACCATTATCTATTAAATCCCATGGATGCACCCAGATTCCTAATATCATTTCTCATCTCCTAGAAACGTTTATCTTAAATAAGGTATTCGTGACCTATACTTTAGCGCGAGGTTTCTATTCCACTCCATTGCTCCGGGGAGATGAGCACTTATCCATATAGGTGGCTTAATGTTCTTGGAAGCCATTTTCTTTACAACACTTGCTACAATAGAATTTACTATGAAGCTATTCAGTATCGTTGATACTGGGGAAACCTTTACTTCGACACCTTCGATTTCTAGTACGGCGTCTCCTCTCGGAACATGATTGTCAATAGCTATATCTACGACTTCGAATAAGTGTTTCTTGAAGCTATTTTTTGGTTCTAACGATTTACTGTATTGTATAGAAGTAATCCCTATCGTTTTAGCACCGACTTGCCTCGAATAAATAGCTACTTCTACTGGGAACTGGTTGACACC
>JAMOPC010000189.1 GCA_027064845.1 Desulfurococcales archaeon
TAGTACTTATAACAACTATAGAGAGATAGACTATTCCGAGAAACCATAAGTTCTCTAAACCAGTAGAAAGCATGAACATGATCAATAAAACAGACAAGATCTGCATAATCATACAAAGAGCAACAACAAAAGACTTATTCTTAGCAATATCAATGACTCTCCCAGCAATAAACGGTATAAAAACCCAAGGCAACAAGTATGACGCAAAAACACCGCCAACAAGAAAAATACTATTCGTAAAATCAAGCACCTGCCAAGGAACAGTAACCTCCTCAACAACATCACCAATACTCCGCAAAACAACAGTAACAACCAATACGAGGAAAAGCTGTGACATATAAGATCCTTTACCCATTCCTTAACACCGAGTATCAGACCTTATGAAACTAAAAAACTAAAATTAAGAATCATTTTGAAAAACACTTAAAACATTTCATTAAATAAATAAACTCATAAAGTCGCCACAAGAATTAAAAATCAATCATCTCTAAATTCGTATTCAAAACTGCCTCATAAAGAATGATAATATCATATAAATAAATACAATGGTTTCAATATCTCGACAATATTAACAAAACAGAAATTAAAAACTTTATTTTAATATAATCGTATTACATAATAATTCATGAATATTTAATATAATAACATTAAGATCTTAATTTTATTGGTGCTATAGACATGAATGAGTTAGCCCGGGTTTTCGTTAAGAGGATTTATATTGAGAATTTTAAAAGTATTAAACGGTTGGAGCTTGATTTAAATAATGGAGTTAATGTCCTTGTAGGCCCTAATGGTAGTGGAAAATCCAACCTACTAGAAGCCATCAGTTTTCTCTACAAAGCATTAATCGAAGATAAGAATAAAGTACCATATTTACCACATACTCCAAGATATAGTTCTCCTTTAGAATTAATTTATATGCTTAATCCCAATAACAAGATCATTTTAGGGGCTAGTCTAGAATATTATTATAAGGAAAAGTACAAAGAAACAACTAATATAATTAAACGAGAGATTGAATTCAAAGTGAGCTTTACATATGATGGTAAGACAATTATTCCTACGGGATATAATATTTCAATCGGGAAGGATACCCATGTTGAATTGAACACTAAATATATAAAGATTAATATCACGAGAGAATTATATGACTTAGCAATCTTAAAATTCAAGCAACTAAAAGAAAAATATTCAGAGAAATCAATAACTTCCTTCTTAGAAGATTATGAAAAAGATCTTCGTACTAAGTATTATTGTGATGGTAAATACTGTATATTAATTCATGAGTGGAGTAAACAACTCCATCCACCATTGTTCCTTGACAAATTGGATATTATAACCAGTTTCTCTCATTGTACCAATAATGATAAGGAAGGGCATGGTATATGTATCACAATAGAAACTACATTTGACCGTAGAACTGGCTTTGTTAATATTCCATATATAATGAAACACGAATTGGTTAAAATGACAAGAGGTAAAATAATAAAAGATCACATAAAATTTGCATCCAATTTATCAGATATTAATGTATTAATAGAAAGAGTTCTTGAGGGTATAATGTTTTTACGTCATCCAGATATTGGTGCTTTGCGTGAGCCCCAGCCTTTTATGGGTGATACTAGGCTTAATGAGCGTGCTACTAATTTGGCTTCTGTTTTATTGGCTTTGCAGGGGAGGAGAGGTAGTTTTCCAGAAAGGATCTCGCATGCTTTAGAAGTTTTGTTTCCTAATATGAGGATTTCTATTGAGAGCTTGTATGGACATGTAGTACTTGTTGCTGAAGAGAACGAGTTAAAGCTACCACCTCCGAATATTCCTGATGGTTTGATTAAGCTTTTAGCTATATTGACGGCTATTGAGTTGGAACCATCTATTCTTCTTATTGATGAATTGGAGAATAGTATGCATGTGCGTATGCTTGAGTATGTTATTGATGAGCTTAATAGTTTAGATATACCAGTGCTTGTTGCTACGCATTCCCCTGTGGTAGTTGATCTTGTTGGTCCTGAGAGAACTATTATTGTTGATAAGAAGCCTGATGAGGGAACTGTTGTTGAGAGAATAAAAGATCCGAAGAAACTATCGAAGAGGCTTAAAGAGCTTGGTGTGGCTTTGAGTGATTATGTATTTTATAAGCTGACTTATAAAGAGTAATACCACTTGTACCATGGTGTAGTATTTGGTTAAACGCTATGTTTTTGTAGAGGATACTCATGGTGTTATGTTTCACCAAGTATTAATCAATAAACTCTTTGAGAGGAATATTTTATCGGGTTCTAGACCCAGTGTTAGGAAATTACCGGCCAAGAAATGTAATCAAGCAATATCGAGAAAAATTCGAGGAGTGCTTTTCAATGAGGATAAGTGGAAGATTGTTGTCGTTATAGATACAGAGAAGCGTAGTTTTGAGGAAGCTCTTAGAGATATTACGGATCATTTTGAAAGGAACGAGCTAGATAACATGCGTATAGTATTGGTTGAGCCTAGACATGAGGCATGGTTATGTATAGGACTTGGAGGAGATAAGCATAAGTGTAGAAGCACTCCAGAAGACATTATATCAAAAACAATTGGTAGA
>JAMOPC010000190.1 GCA_027064845.1 Desulfurococcales archaeon
AGATGAAAATCTATAATCATAGTATGCACCATATTTAACATCTAAAATTCATTCAATGTTTAATTAATATACAAAGAGAACCTATTAGCATGTTGAAGAGGGTGTATTCTTATGTGTTTTTTATCACCAGATTTAGAAAATGTATTATATAGTATTTCTAGCGTACTCTCGAAAATGAGGATAGCTTGGATATTGGTTGGAAGTACGGCAAGCTGTTTAAATGGTGTTAACGTAAAACCTAAGGATATAGACATAATTGTTAAAACAGAAGATGTCTATGATGTTGACAGGATTTTTGCCTCAACCTATCGTGTTTTAAGAAGAGTAAGGTATAGTTCTAACGGTGTTTATTCAAGCCATTATGGCATATTCGAAACCCACGGCGTGAAAATAGAAGTAATGGCCGATCTTAAAATATGTAGTGAACTAGGATGCCTAGATGTAGACTTTGAAGAACTCTACAGCTTTTCTAGACGCATTGAATTAAGAGATACAAGTCTAAGAGTAGCACCCTTAGAATGGCAACTAGTAGCTAATACCCTAATCCCTGGAAAAGAAGAACGTATAAAGAAGATCCTAGGGGCCCTCATGATTAAAGGAATAAATACCAAAACCCTAGAGCTTGTTCTTAGTAAAGCTCCTTTAGGGGTTAGAAACATTAGATTATGGCTTTCTGTATCTTTGTGTATTTTTCTATACCTCTCAAGGCTATGAGGTAAGCCGAAGCTGTGTGTCTATCCAAACCATATCTCTTCATAACTATGTCGTGCTCTTTGGAGTGTGTTGTTCCTCTTGGGTCTATGTATTCAGTATTGATAGAGTAGAGTGGTGCCTTTATGGATATTGTTTCTATTACTGAACTGCGAAATACTGTTATCTTCCAGTTATAGTTTCTATGAAGCCTTCTACCGTTCCGAATCCATAGTAGTTTTAGTTTGCCTAGTACCTCTGGGTTCTCTAGGAACATTATTTTTACTCCGTGATGGTATGCATATCTAAGCATTTCATGTACAGCCATACCAATTAGTATTCTAGCTTTTCTCCTAGGATAACCTCTTCTAGCAACGTCTTCAAACCAGAACGTCTTTACATCTCTTAGCCTACCATATTTATCTATTATAGCTAGGTTAATTCTATCAACATTAACATCAGCACCCCCATATAATCTACCATAATTCCTCCTATACCTTACCATGTATTTATAGTAGAAGTTTAGTGGTATCGTTAGTTGTATCTCGCCGTGAACCCATAGCTTATTCTTTCTAACACCATAGTCCTTGATTACTACTCTTGCTGTGTGTTTTTGTTTTTCTTCGAGTATCTTGTCTAGTAGTAGCTTATAGTTCTTTGGTATTGTTGGTTTAACCGTTATTCTTTCCGAGTTGCCATTGTAGTCTATTGTTGTTACGTGGAACTTGTAGCCTTGTTTCAACGTTATGTTTCTTACTGGGTATTCTTTCTCTGTTTGCTGGAACATTAGCCAGTCTCCAAGCTCTACTTCTTTGAAGTCTATGCCTAGCTGTCTACAGAATTCATAGATTCCTCTAACTAGTACTATTATTCCATCAGTATATCTACGGTTTGGTATGATTTCATAAATTATTTTTCTAAACACGTTCTTCCAACCAATATCAGTAGCTGGTAGGATAGGAAACTGTTTTGCTAAGCTGAGCATCTTGTGGGATGCTATCTTAAACAACCAAGCAGTACTAAGCATTCTCCCAGCTTCATTATCACTAATATTAAATGGTAAACACAGCGTTATATAAGTCATATGGGGATTCCCCGAATAAACTTATAAACCTAGAGGACTAATAAACATATTGGTGACCGCTGGGTTCCCGAGGGGAGCCAAAGAGGCTCCCGTAGGCGGCTCAGCGGAGACCGTGATGAGCCTAGCCGTATCTGATACAATTAGATATAATTTGATAGATGAAGATACGGTTTAGGTAAACGGTTAGAAAGTATGTTATAAAGCTTCTTAAAGACAAAGGCATAACTTGTAAATAAGCTGCAATATTTGTTTATAATTGATTCAAATTAATCTAATTAGTGTCCTTATAGCATAATGGTCTAGAATCAAGTACTAAAATCAAGCATATTTTACTGTTTCTCATTATTCGTATAAATATCCTTATTAATCATTTTTTGTAAAGAATCAATATAATCGAAACTTATCGAGAACATACAGATTAAAAAATACTTTATTATTATTCTTGAAGACATATTACCTGTTCAAATAAATATGGATTAAGAATTATAAAATTGATAACAACAACATCTATATAGGATAAAAAGATACAATATGAGAATTCTTTAATAGGTTATGGAAATTGATTAGAAAAAACATACGAGCTGTTCTTATATTGTTATTGTTGTCGCCTTTTACAGCCGAGGTGTTAACTGGTGCTACTCCTATCATGGGATTTGTTAATCCAATAAATCTAAGTATACTAGTCTGTCTATATGGTTTAGGTTCTATTATAATTCGTGAATTAAGACTTCGTTTACGAATACAATATACTGAAATGTTGCTATTAGGATTTGCTTATGGTATTATAGAAGAAGGGATAGCTGTA
>JAMOPC010000191.1 GCA_027064845.1 Desulfurococcales archaeon
ATGCGTATCAATATTGTTGTGCAAGAATATTGTACAAGATATGCAGGTATTAAGAATAACCTAGGAAATATGTGTGATTATATGTATTAAAATGAGTTAATGAGGCTTAGAGAGAATAGCTAAGCTCGAGACATGCGGCGATCAATTGGAGAAGAAAGTTAAAAGGATTAGCAAGTACATTATGCAATTGTATATATTTGTCAAGCGGATAATGTTTTAAGAAGAAAAATGAGAATATACATGCCTAATACTTAAGAAATAATACTATTTTCCATGTTTTTAGAGTATTTATCTTTCGATCGAATTGATATAAGAACACTTTTAAATATAAAATTTTGAATACTTTTCTACGATAACAATCGTAAGGAAAATTTTACATATGATAGGTGGTGTTGCACCATATGAAGATAGTCATACCCCTCAAAGATAATAATGGACTAGAATCTATTCTATCAGATCACTTTGGGCGTTCTCCGTATTATGCGGTCGTGGAGATCTTTAATGATAGGGTTGAATCAATAAAAATTGTTGAGAATCCTAGAGAGCAGGGATTAAAGCCTAGTGAGTATTGTGTGAAGATCGATGCGAAATATGTTGTTATAAAAACTGGTAGTGGGATTGGTGTTAAGGCGCTTCAATTACTTCGTGAGAATAGAATAGAAGTATTATGTGTTAATGCTTTGACTCTTGGAGAAGCTATTCAGAAGTTCTTGAAAAAAGAATATGAGTATTATAGGGGTGAGGGTTGTAGAGGTGGGTTTTTCTAAGTATTAGATCTTGATTATGGATCCTGTGTGTGCCGGAAGATAATGGTCGGGATATTTTTTCTCTAGAAGCTCTCTTATTGTGTCTCCACTACAATGTATAGGAGCTATTTTCTCAACGCCTAAATTTATTAGTTCCTCAACTACTTCTTTACACTCGGTTAAAGGAGCTCCAGCTATATGGAATCCTCCAATAATAAGATATGGGGGTTTTCCAAGATCATTTATTAGGTGCTCTGTTATCCTTACTATGCCTGGGTGGCTGCAGCCAACGAGTAGTATGTATCCCTTATCACTTCTCACTACAAGTGATTGTTCCCACGGCGGGCCATAGAGTTCTCCTAGTACGTATATTCCATTCATGATCATTGTTGTCTCATTAACCGTTATAGGGACTCCGCCATATTTTAAAACATATTCTTCCAAGTATTTTGAGGAACCAGCAGGTATGTAGACTGGTATATTAGGATGATTCTTCAGAATAAATGGTAGGCCACCAGTATGATCTCCGTGAGAATGACTTATCACGACTGCTTTGATGTCCTGTGGTCTAATACCGAGCTTGAGAAGATTATGTTTTAAAATATTAGGATCGGGTCCTGTATCGAATAGTATTAGTCCTTGACTAGTATTAACAAGTATTGATAATCCCCAAGCTGATCTAAGAATACCTTTTGGATCTGGGTTATTGTCTACAACAATTATTAGTGTTATATTTCCGGTTTTTATCGTCGTTGTAGTGGTAGTTGTAGAAGTGGATCTAGTAATAGTTGATTTCATTGTTTTTGATGTTGTTGTAGTGGTTGATGTCTTCATGGAGGATACACCTTGTATAGTTGGATGTGTATATCTTAGCAGTATTAAGAGAATGATCGAAACGATTAATACAATTATTATGAATATGATTATTGGTTTGTCCATATACCTCATCTAGAATTGATATTGTTTTAACCGTATTATTTATATATTAGTTAGGTTTTACATTATTTTAGAACCTAACCTAGGGTGATGATAATATTACTAGATTATATTGGTATGATTCTTGCTTCACCAAGGATTATAGCTAAAATACTTATTGCTGAGAGAAGAAGTATTCTATGGGGATTCATAACAGTCATATCAGCCTCATTAATGTTATCAGTAAATTTAGGCTACATATTAATAGTAAAGACTCTAGGCATACTTAGAATAACTATTCCATTCATAAAATCAGTTTCAATAATAGCAATAGTTCTAGGAACAGTTGTTGGAAGTATTATTGCGTGGTTGCTCTTAGGATTACTACTTTATGCGTTTGATAAGGCATTGGATGGAAAAGCATCATTAGAGAACATCCTGCTTGTCTATAGTTTTCAATGGATACCATTATTCATTGTTGGGCTAGTATCACCTGTTTTCTATTACTTGGACATGGTTTCAAGCATATTGCTCCTTACACTAGTAACTATCATAGCATTGCTATGGGGATACATCATAGTTTTAATTGCAAATGCTGAAGCAAATGGCTTTAGTCTCGCTAGATCATTTATTGCAAGCATCTTGCAGCTCCTCATAGTTTTCAGCGTCATAGTTTACATACCCGTTCTTCTCGGGGTGAAGATCTAATGGATGATATATTTCTGAAAATACTAGGGGTTCTCGTAATAGCTGGATATGTAATTGGTATAGTGGTACCTGCTTACTTAATATCTACAAATAATCCTGGTAACGCCACATTACCATTTAATGAGTTTATCAAGCTCTTCAACATGCATAAAGGAAAGGAATTCAAGGAGGTAGAGGAGAAAACAGTTAATATTACTGGATGGGA
>JAMOPC010000192.1 GCA_027064845.1 Desulfurococcales archaeon
CAGAGTAGATAATAATATGTCTCCATAACAATACTATAACAGGAAAAAGATAGTATTAAATAATAAAGTGTCAGATATGAACAAACGAATTAAAACAATATTAGCGGGAATAATCGTATCGGCTCTAGTTGTTAGTATTGTATTTATTCAAGTATTTATCAATAATAATCGAGCAAACACGAACTATTCTAAGCTAGAAGCATTACTAAGAATAACTTATCCCGAAATAACACCCGGATATATGAAATATATCAGAATAGATCCTATGCTTATCAATCAATCAATCCAAGAATTGAACGATAAATATGAATTTTATAAACGAATTATAGGGGAGAACGATTATCTCTCCCAAGACTATAGCAAGGCATATAAGTATTTACACGAAGCAAGTAAAGTACTCGTTAAAAATTCGTACCAAGCATTGATCTTTCTTCGGAAAGCCCAATACTATTTATCATTAATAGAAGGATATTTTCTAGTTAGGAACAATAAGCTAGATAAATTAATTCTTGAAAACATGATCAAAAATATTTGGAATAAATACTTTATTGAACATAGAAAACTCTACAAGCTTATCTATTGCGGAGAAAATTTAAGCAAAGTAATTATAAGATCATATATTGTTGAAAGACACATATCTTCCGCTAAAACATGGCTAGAACAAGCTGAATACTATCTGAAAACTAGTTATTGGTTTCTGGATAATGCAATAATATATGCTTTTATCAATGTTTCTTTAAACAACATCCTCGATGCTGAAATGATTTATAATCAATCATATGAAAGCATTATATATAACTACACCAGTACAATACTGAATAAATACAAGGAGTATAACGCATTAGTAGAGAATATGATAGAAAAACAGGATTTTGAAAAAACCACGTATGCCTATACAATATATTTGGAAGCAAGAGGGTATCTTGACCAAGGAAAACAATACTATAAAGACAATTATCTTACTCACGCACTATTCTATACTATGTACAGCTATGTATTGGCAAATACGGCAAATTACTTTAAAGAATACTCTGATCCACTATATGGAAACCTAAATATAAGTATTGAAGACATGGTCAAGATCAAGAAAAAGATCAACAATGTATTAAACGAGCTCATAGAGACTAAAGAAAATATAATTACTCTACTCCTAGCTGATAAGATACTACTGGATTGTAAAAGAGCTGATTTATTCATAAAATATATGTATGACAATAAAAGAATAGACCAGTACTTATTAGCTGCGAGTTACCTCTTATATCTTAAATCACTCAAAGCATTAGAGTATATATTAAATAATAAATTTCTTCAATAGTAGTGTTGATACATAAAATTGACTACTCTATAATAAGAAGTGGGTGGAATTGAGTAAGGAAGTTTCTCAGGGAGAATTAACTAGCCTTTCAATGTTTAGAGGAAAATGGGTTATCT
The DNA here is from genome assembly GCA_027064845.1 of Desulfurococcales archaeon. Taxonomy (GTDB): domain Archaea; phylum Thermoproteota; class Thermoprotei_A; order Sulfolobales; family Desulfurococcaceae; genus JAGHDU01. Next base: position 1,432 of record JAMOPC010000192.1, read on the forward strand.
TGTTATCTTGTATTTTTATCCGAGGGCAATGGCTCCTGGATGTACTAGAGGAGCTACTAGATTTAATGAATTAATTAATAGATCTAGGAAGCTAAATGCAGTAATAATAGGTGTATCAACCGATTCTATTGATAGGCCTAAAAGATTCAAGGAAAAATATGGTTTATACAATATTATTCTCCTAAGCGATGTCAATGGGGAAGATTTCACTATATAATGCATTGAAGAAAACAAAAAGATTGTCTGCAAGAAGGATAACATTCATTATAAGTTCTGATGGAGAGATCAAGGAAGTCCTAGAGAATATTAACCCTGCGGAAAAACATGTTGATAAAGCACTAGAGTTATTGAAGGAAATTTCTCAAAGTATATAGTAACTATTTAAAAAATTATTGTTTTTGTATAACTCAATTACTTATCATTACCTTACACGGGAGGTGGTGACGGGGGCGTAGCAGTATATTGTTGTGTAGTTGGTTTTTGTGGGGGCTTCCATATAAGTCCTAGTATTCCTCCTATGAGTGCAAATATATTTCCTCCAAGTATACCGAATACTAGTATGATAATGCTCCATGTTCTAATTGTTCCTGGATCTCCTGATTTTAATTTGGATGCTCCTACAAATAATATAATACTGACAATAAGTAACCAAACACCTGTACCCATTCCAAATGCGCCTAATAATCCGAAGAGAGCAGCTCCAAGAATTCCCGGAATGAGAGCAATTATTGCTAGAATTATTTCTATAATTGCACCAATCAATGTTAGGATATATGCTCCTCTAGGATATTCATTTACCATGTATAAGTGCACCTATCCATAATGTTTGTTATAATAATTAATTCTTGTTACATATTACATATAAGTCTTTGTCTCACTCTATAGAGATAAATATGCATATCAATATTGTTATGCAAGAATATTGTACAAGATATGCAGGTATTAAGAATAACCTAGGAAATATGTGTGATTATATGTATTAAAATGAGTTAATGAGGCTTAGAGAGAATAGCTAAGCTCGAGACAAGCGGCGATCAATTGGAGAAGAAAGTTAAAAGGACTAGCAAGTACATTATGCAATTGTATATATTTGTTAAGCGGATAATGTTTTAAGAAGAAAAATAAGAATATA
>JAMOPC010000193.1 GCA_027064845.1 Desulfurococcales archaeon
AACTTAATATAAACAAATATTGTATTTAGTTTATAAATGATAAAAATAAGTACCATATCTTTTCATGATTACTCTAGCGTGTTAATAGGTTATGTTTTGGTGTATTAGTGTTGCCAAGGAGATACAGGGTTGAAACATTTAGTGGGGACGTTATAGATGTAGAAGTAGTAGACATTGATAAGAAAACTGTGGCGATAAAAATCCCAAGTGAGAAGGGAGAAATAAAAGTTATTATTAGGAAGATTATTAGGGACGAACAAGCAATTGTGGAGATTGACGGGGAAGTATTCAAAGTTGATCTAAGTAATGAAGCAATATTTATTGATCAAGAGCCTTCCCTGATAAATAGGATAGTTGAGCTAATACCTATAGGTTTGAAGACGAGTTATGAAGGAAAGAAACAAGTTATTACTAGGAGAAAGGGAGAGATAAGGGCTCCGTTATCAGGGAAGATTATAGAGGTAAAGGTCAAGAAAGGAGATATTGTGAAGGAAGGAGACGTTGTCGTGTTACTTGAGTCTATGAAGATGGTTACTGAGATTAAAAGTGATGTAAATGGTGTAGTAGAAGAAGTAAAGGTTGAGCCAGGTAAAGCTGTTAATAGAGGAACAGTTCTATTAAGGATAAAGCCTCTTGAGGGAGAAAAATAATTATTGTTTATAATGGTATGTTCCCATGTTTATGTGGTATTATATGGATCATTTCTTCTTTCTTATTCTTCAATACTCTTAGAGCATTATAGATCTTCAGCCTTGTTATCGCTGGATCTATCACGTCGTCGACGTATCCAAGCTCAGCTGCCCTATAGGGGTTGGCAAATACTTTTCTATACTCAAGTAATTTCTCAGCCAAGAACTTGTCTGGTTCTGGGCGTTTTGCTGCTTCTTTTCTATACAATATCCTAACAGCCCCTTCAGGCCCCATGACTGCTATTTCTGCTGTAGGCCATGCAAAAACCATATCTGCTCCGAGAGCTCGGCTACCCATTGCAATATATGCTCCTCCATATGCTTTCCTCATTATTATTGTTATAAGAGGAACAGTTGCTTCTGAGTATGCATAGAGTATTTTTGCTCCATGCTTAATTATTCCACCATGTTCTTGGTCGATCCCTGGCATAAACCCCGGAGTGTCTACAAATGTTATGATTGGTATATTGAAAGAATCACAGAATCTTACAAATCTTGCTATTTTGTTAGATGCCTCGATATCTATTACGCCAGCATTAACAGCTGGCTGATTAGCAACAATACCTACTGTAAAACCACCGATTCTTCCAAAACCCACAACCGCTGACCTAGCATAATCTCGTTGAACCTCTAAGAAGTCTCCATCATCTACAACTCTGTAAATAACTTCTCTTACATCAAAAGGTTTCATCGGATCAGTTGGTATTATCTCATATAGATCTTCTATTCTCCTATCAATGGGATCATCTGTCCTAACATATGGTGGGTCTTCATCAAAGCTGCTCGGCAAGTATGATAGTAGTTTTCTCGTTAACTGGAAAGCGCTATCCTCGTCCTCAGTTATGAAATGCGCTACACCGCTCTCAATAGCGTGGACATGTGCTCCTCCTAGTTCTTCAAATGTTGTCTCAACCCCAGTAGCTGCTTTAACAACTTCGGGGCCCGTGATAAACATGTAAGAACTCTTAACCATGATTATGAAATCAGTTAGGGCAGGGCTATAAGCTGCTGCTCCAGCACATGGTCCCAGGATTAAGCTTATTTGTGGAACGACTCCACTTGCTCTAACATTTGCTTTGAATATTTTACCACATCCATGTAAGGCAGCTACTCCCTCCTGTATCCTTGCTCCTCCCGAATCATATAATCCTATTACAGGTGAGCCTGTTTCAATAGCCATATCTATTACTCTAACAATCTTATCTGCATGTGATTCACCAATACTACCTCCCATAACTGTAAAATCTTGTGCGTATACGAATACAAGTCTTCCATCAATTCTACCATAACCAACTACTACTCCGTCACCATAGTACTTTAGCTTATCTAATCCAAAGTATGTTGATCTATGGAGCCGCATCCACTGTAATTCTTCGAAAGAACCGGGATCGAGTAGTCTTTCAATCCTATCTCTTACCCAGAGCTTGCCTTTCTCTCGCTGTCTCCTAATTCTTTCTTCTCCACCACCCATGATAGATTTCTTACGATAGCTTTCGACTTCTTCTATTAGTTCACGTATATCTTTTTTCTCCACAACTTATTACCTCTCAACGCCTCATCTAAATCTTATGGTTTAACGATGTCTCCTCAGAATCGTCACTATTGAATATGTCCCTATACCACCTATATTTTGTGTAACAGCAATAACTGGATCAGAAGCTTTATATCCTGGAAAATCACCTCTAATCTGCATAGTGGCTTCAACTATTTGGTAAATCCCAGTAGCTCCTACAGGGTGTCCTCTCGCTTTTAATCCACCACTAAAGTTTACCTCTGGCTTATCGCCTTTAGCGAATTTTCCTTCTTTCCATAGCTTTGGTGCTTCTCCCTTAGGTGCAAAACCCATGTCTTCCAAGGCTAAATACCCTGTAATA
>JAMOPC010000194.1 GCA_027064845.1 Desulfurococcales archaeon
GTTGCCAAACACAACGCCAACGCCTAATCTCAGAGCCGAGAGGAGCATAGCCAGAACTAAGTGAAACATCATTATTCGCAACACGATTGTACCCCATAAATGCCGCCACAACGGCACACCTATTTCTCACTCCTCATAAAACTCAGAGGTTTATAAAACAGAAATGAGATAAGCAAGTGTTTTATCAAAACAGAATTCCAATATGCTTATAAAATATTATTCTATAGCTAAATGAGTTATAGGATCTAAAAATTTAAGCTCATTAACAGAATATACTAACTATGTTGATATAAAATGCAAATTCACTCATTCAAGATAGGACTTAGCATTTATACAAAATTAAAACATAATATTGGTCTCGTTATATATGCAACATTAGTAATATTGTTTTTACTTATTAATTATTCAAGATTATCGCAGGGAGGTACTGTAAATTTAATTCCTAAATCAATAATATCTATCATACAATATTTATTGTTTATAATAATACTCATTTGTGAGCCTAAATGCATAGGATTAACAAGTAAGTTATTAATAGTTGCAATAATATCTCTAATTACGCATAAAACTAGGAAATTTATGAAGATAATGAAAATGTTTTTACAATTAGTTTTTTGGATTAGTATTTATATAGTTTGCGTAATATTTTGTATAGCTCTAATTAACAGATACATAAGTGTTAACCTCATTATTTTGTTTTTGATCCTTTTGTTGTTTAGATTCATATTATCATTCGCGTTTGATAATATAAAAACGCAGATTGCGATATTGAAACGATTAATTAAGTCTGTTATGATTATGTGTATTGTTTTTTAATATTTCTCTCTAGTTCATTGTATTTGTTTAGAATAAGTGTATGCAATCTTTATAGTTTTAATGATATTAGCTATTATGTTGGATCAAGAACTTATACAGATATTCTTCCTTATTTCGTTAGAAGCAACTATGATCTTTATCTATGGATTTTGCTTGGTGGGGGACATTGTGGTGAAATGGCTTATGTTGCTAAGACTATTCTTGAGGAGAAAGGCTATGAGGCATACATAGCTGGTTTTCCCGGTGAAGATCACTTCTTTGCAGTTGTATTCATTAATGATTCGTGGATTGTTATTGATCCAGGGTATCCTTGTTGTTATGCAGTATCGTTTCATGAACGAATAAAGCATAGGATAATGAAGGAGTATGGTAATATATCAAGTATTATAGTATATGTAATTGAGCAAGATGCTTTTAGGCTTACCTATCAATATAAAGGATTCATAGAATTGACTCAATACTACCTACCTTACGATACCTTCGTTATACATGTATATATAAAGGGCATCCAATAGCTAGTGCACAAGTTGTTCTTAATCATAGATTCCATGGTACTGAAATGGAGATACCAGGTGAAGGTCTTTACTTCTATACTAACGAATCAGGTTATGTAGTCATTCATTTGAGCGGGTCCGTATACAATAACTCTGATGCTGATCCCTATGATCCTTATTTCGAGATCTATGTTAACAATAGGCCTACCAGTAAGTATATACAAAGTACTATGTCAGAGAAAACACACTATATTGAAATAGATCTATATGAACTAGGCTAAGTATCTAAACTTATATACTCCTAACGGTTTGATATAGAAGTGTAAGGGAGGGCTCCCAAACCAAAGCTATGGACCCGGCCCGGTCCCTTCTATTTAAGTTCAAATCCCTTTTCAAGGTTCTTTCATTATTCTATCGAGTCGAAGACAATACGTTGATTATGTATGAGATTCTTTTGAATAATGATTTTATTTTGAAAATATCCTTGTATTAGGTCTTGTCCTTATCTTCTTTTTATAATTATTGTTATAGATATAATAGCAAGGATTATAGGTGTTATGTTTCTCCAGTCATTATCTTTTTCATCAATAGTGATATTGCTTACTTTTTGAAGCGTTGTACTGTTTGTTTTGTAGACGTTATCGATGTATCTTGACAAGATCTTTGGAATGTATATTCTAATATAACTGTTTTGTCCTATGTTAAGAGTATTTAATGGTATTGAAATTGTTAAAGATGTTTTATTATATGTTAGCCATGTAGTGTTCTTGATAATGTTTATTCTTTGCCCTGTTGCATCATAGATGCTTAATGACATAGATTTGTAGACACTGTCTTGTTTCACTATGATTCCTCCATAAACAATATATTCTACACCCATGTAGATACTTGGAGAATTAATATAGGCTCCAGTAGTTAAATCATTATCAATATCTATGAAGAAATTTAATCCCTGGCTAATCAACGATTCCGAACCCACGTTAGGTATTTCTTCACGAGTACTTGCTATTACCACTAGATGCGTCTCGTTCGTATAAGCCGTTATTCTATAAGCATCAGCCCATGTCGTTCCGCTAGGTTCATCTTCATAACATGTTAGAGAATCATTTTCATTTACATATATTAAGAGAAGTATTCACAACGATAATTGTTAAGACTAATATAGTTCCCAATAATAATTTAAAATTCATTAATATACACCTGGGCATAGAACAGAAGCCAATATTTATATACTTAGGGTAGGTATCATA